>JAEZBF010000098.1 GCA_023427545.1 Pseudomonadota bacterium | reverse complement strand
ATGCTGGAGGCCGGGCGGGCCGAGGACGAGATGGCCGACGACATCCCCGGGGCGTTCCGGCGCGGCGAGTTCCGTTTCCACTACCAGACCAAGGTCCGCCTGTCGGACGGTGCGCACGTGGGGTTCGAGGCGCTGGCCCGTTGGCACCACCCACGCCACGGGATCGTCTACCCCGACACGTTCATCCCGCTGCTCGCGCGCATGGGGCTGATGGTCGAACTGACGCGGCACCTGCTCGATCAGGTAGCGCAGGACATTGCCGGCTGGCGCGCCGCGGGGCTGCAGCCCGGCCCTGTCGCCGTCAACCTCCCCGAGGCGGTGCTGGGCACTAACCTCGCCCTCAGCGAAATCGAGAATGTGCTCGTCCGCCATGACCTGCCGTGGTCGGCGGTCACCGTAGAACTGACGGAAGACGTGTTCCTCGATCGCTCGCTGACCCAGATCGAGGCCAATGTGCGCGAGCTCAGCCGCCGCGGGGCCCACGTCGCGCTCGACGATTTCGGCACGGGCTACGCCTCGCTGACGCACCTCAAGAACTTCCCGTTCGACGAGATCAAGATCGACCGCAGCTTCATCTGCGAGATCGGCGTCGATGCGAATGCGGAGCGTATCGTTGCGGCAATGATCGCGCTCGGCCGTGACCTCGGAAAGACGGTGGTGGCGGAAGGGATCGAGACGCCTGCCCAGCGAGGATGGCTGCGTGAGCACGGCTGCAACCTGGGGCAGGGCTATTTGTTCGGGCGGCCCGAACCGGCGGAAGAAGCGAGCCTGCGCATCGCGTCAGTGTCCGGCCTTCTGACTGCGGCGCGGAAGATGCAAATGGCACTCGTGCCCGAAGAGCCGCTCAAAAAACACGGCTGACCGTCACCCACATCAAGTTGAAGTTGTTCGCCGATAGGCGGATTTGGCAATCGGGCCCGCTAGCCCTATCTCTGCGCGATGCCCAGAGGCCGTATCCCTGAACTCGAAAAACTGAAAGCGACCCCGGCCGAGATGCTGGGGCCGCTGCGCTACATCCTTGCACGTTACTGGAGCCAGGCGCACTGGCTGCTGCTCAGCATCGCCGGTCTTGTCATCCTAGGATCGCTGTCCTCGGTTGCGGCGCCCTATCTGTTCTCGCGGCTGATCGACACGCTTTCTGCAGGCAACTGGCCGGAGACTCTGCTCTGGGGCTTTGCCATCTACGCCGTGCTGCTGGGCCTGAGCTCCGCGCTTCAGAGCGTCGTCTCGTACATGACGATGATGAGCGCCGAGACGATGCAGTACATCGCTTCGACGAGCTTCTTCGCGCGTTTGCTGCGCAAGCAGGTGACGTTCTTCATCGAGCACAACCCAGTCGCAATCCAGAGCGCGCAGAACCGCGGGGCGGGCGCGATCAACCAGGTCGTGCAATTGGTCGCGGTGGTCATCGTGCCCGGTATCGTGCAGATCGGGTTGTCGCTAGCGGTGCTCGGCGCGACGATCAACCTCGAGATCGTCGTCGTCGTCGTGGTCTATGGCGCCGTATTCATCGCGGCGACGTTCCTTTCCAACCGCTATTCACGGCCGTACCTCGAGAAGGCGATCGAGGCGGATCAGGTCAATGCCGGGTTCGTCGGCAATGCCGTCTCGGCGATGGAGACGCTGCGCTACTTCGGCGGCGACCAGTGGGTGGGCGAACGCTTCGCACAGACCGCCGAGGAGACCCGCATTGCCTGGAGCCGGTGGGCGCTGCGGCGCATCGCGTTCGCTGGCGTGTTCGGTGCGGCGCTCGCGATCCAGTTCATCGTTGGCTTTGCCATCCTGCTGCCGCGCTACCAGGCCGGCTTGATCACCACCGGCGACATTGTGCTGCTCGGTTCGCTGCTGATGCAACTCAACCGGCCGTTCGAGATGATCGGCAACTCGATCGACGGCCTGCTGCGGGCGTACTCGCAGTTCCAGCCCTTTACGTTCATGTGGTCCTCGCCCGAGGAAGGCGATGCGCGCTCGGGCGGCTTCACGGCTCCGGAGGGCCGCTTGGCGTTCGAGCACGTCAGTTTCGGCTACGGCAAGGGACCGATCATCTCGGACGTCAGCTTCGCGGCACGGCGCGGCGAGCTCAACTTCCTCGTCGGAGAAACCGGTTCGGGCAAGACGACGCTGTTCAAGATCGCGCTCAAGTCACTTGAGCCGCAGGAGGGGCGGGTCACGGTCGATGGCACTGATCTCAAGGAGATCTCCCGACGCGACTGGTACGCGCTAATCGGCGTCGTGCCACAGGAAATCATGCTGATGAACGATACGCTCGCGACCAACATCGTGCTGGGACGCGAGTACGACGAGGAACGGCTGAAGCGAGCGTGCGAACGCGCCTCGATCCGCAAGTTCATCGAGGCGCAGCCGAACGGCTACGAGACGAAGGTCGGCGAGCGCGGGCTCAAGCTGTCCGGCGGCGAGCGCCAGCGTGTCGCGATTGCACGAGCGCTGTATGCCGACCCGCAGTTCCTCTTCCTCGATGAGGCAAGCTCGGCGCTCGATACCGGGACCGAGGCCGCGATCATGGACGAGCTGCGGAGCCAGAAGGACGAGACCACGATCATCGCGATCACCCACCGGATGGCGGTGATCCGCCCCGGCGACAACATCCTGTCGCTGACAAGGAAGGTCGAAGCCGACGATGGCGAGGTTGTCGAGCTCGCTGCGGAGTAGGGGAGTCGAGCCCGGATCTCGTGGTTCGACAGGCTCACCATGAGGTCCTCACAAGCTCACCAGTAGCCCTCACGGTGAGCTTGTCGAACCACGAGGGCACGGCACGGTTCAGATAGTTCAATGGCGCAGCAGCCCCGCGGCAAAAACAACAAGCCCGACACGACCGCCGCCTTCAAGACGGCTGTGGGCGCGACCGTGCGTGCCGTCGGCGGCAAGCGCGAACTCGAGGTGAGCTTTTCGGCCGACCGGCCGATCCTCACCGCCGACAAGGCCCGGCTCGCCAACCTGCCCCGCCTGCCGACGCGGCGCGATATCGCCATCGCGCGCGGCCAGGGCGACGCCATGGCCATGCGGCTCGCCAGCCACGACCCCGACGTGCACCGCAAGCGGGCGCCCGCCGAGCCCGATGCCCGCGCCGCCTATGATGCGCTCGAACAGGCCCGCGTCGAGGCGCTGGGCTGCGTGCGCATGCCCGGCATGGCCGGGAACATCCACGAAATGCTGGAAGACCGGCTGTTCCGCCAGAACTTCGCCGAAGTCACCGACAAGGCCGACGCACCGATCGCCGAGGCGCTCGGGCTGATCCTGCGCGAGCGGGTCGCCGGCATTCCGGTGCCGCCGTCGGGCAACGCCATCGTCGAGCTGTGGCGGACCGAGATCGAGCAGAAGGCCGGCAACTCACTGACCACCCTGCTGAGCAGGTTCGACGACCAGGACCTGTTC
>JAEZBF010000087.1 GCA_023427545.1 Pseudomonadota bacterium | reverse complement strand
AACAGGCCGTAGATGCCGAGCCAGTCGACGAGCGGATCGAGGCCGCGGGGTTCGGCACGGTAGCGTACGTTGCGGCCGTCACGACGCTCGCTGACGAGCCCGGCGGTACGGAGGGCCTTGAGGTGCTGCGATACGGCGGGCTGGCTGACGGTACCGGCACGCGTCAGCTCGATGACGGTGGCTTCGCCGCGATCCACGATCCGCTCGTAAACGGCGCGTCGCGTGGGATCGGCGAGCGTGCGCATGAGTGTGGCCAGATCCGTACTTTGTGCCTGCATTGCTGACGCCATAAGCGAAGACTTATGTATGTTTCATAAGCGGAGCCTTATGAAACGTCAAGTCCATTGGTGGATTGTCCAGAGACGGCAAATCTCCTAGCGAGGGCGGGTGTCCCAGCCCGCCTCCGTTCCTGCGCCCCGGCGCAACGCCCCGCTCACCGGAATTGCCTTCAAGGTCGGGGCGGTGATGCTGTTCCTCGTCATGGCGGCACTGCTCAAGGCGACCAATGGGGTGCCGCCCGGCGAGCTGGTGTTCTTCCGCTCGTTCGTCGGCATCTTCCCGGTGGTGCTGTTCCTCGCATGGCAGGGCGAGCTTCGCGCGGGGCTCAGGACCAACGCGGTGGGCGGGCATGTCTGGCGCGGGGTGGTAGGCACGATCTCGATGGGCCTCAACTTCTTCGCGCTGAAACTGCTGCCGCTGCCGGAAGCCGTGACCATCGGATACGCGACGCCGCTGGTGATCGTGATTCTCTCCGCCCTGATCCTGCATGAGGTGGTGCGGCTCTACCGCTGGACAGCGGTGGTTGTGGGCCTGATCGGCGTGGTGATTATCGCCTGGCCGCGGCTCACCGTATTTTCGGGCAGCGCAGGTGATGGACTGGCGATCGGGGCGCTGGCGGCCATCGCCGGGTCATTCCTGGGCGGGGTGGCGCAGCTGCTGGTGAGGAAGCTGATCCAGACCGAGCGCTCGGCGACGGTCGTGCTCTACTTTCTTGTGGTCTCGAGTGGGCTCGCGCTGATGACCCTGCCGTTCGGCTGGGTCATGCCGACGCCGACCGCGCTGGCGATGCTGGTGGGCGCCGGCATCTGCGGCGGCGTGGCGCAAGTCATGATGACCGAAAGCTACAGGCACGCCGACATGAGCGTGGTGGCGCCGTTCGAATACACGTCGCTGATCTTTTCGGTGATGATCGGCTTCGTGTTCTTCGGCGACGTGCCGACGCCCTACGTGTGGATCGGCGGGTTGATCGTCGTCGGCTCCGGGCTGTTCATCATCTACCGCGAGCATAAGCTCGGGCGCGACCGCAGCCGGGAAAAGCAGGTGGTGACGCCGCAGGGGTGAGATCAGGTCCTCAGGGCTTCTGCACGAAGCTTTCGAGGACCTTCTTGCGGCCCGCTTTTTCGAACTCGATGGTGAGCTTGTTGCCTTCGATCTGCTCGATGGTGCCGTAGCCGAATTTCAGGTGGAAGACCCGCTCGCCGGTCTTATAGGCGGAAGCCTGAGCACCGAGATCGACCGAGCGGGCGACCAATTCGCCTTCGATGGTCATCGGACCGGCACCCTTGCGGGCGCCCTGCTGGGCACGTGCCCGCTGCCAGCCCGGGGTCTCGTAGAGACTGTCGAACGGGTCGGTCATGTTGAAGCGGTTGGCTTTGCGGCCGCCGTAGGCGTACCCGCCGTAGGCCGAGCCGGTGTCGGTCACCTCGACGGCCTCGGCGGGCAGTTCGTCGACGAACCGCGAGGGCAGGGCCGACTGCCAGAGACCGTGGGTGCGACGGTTCTGGACGAAGCTGATGCGAAGGCGCTTGCGGGCGCGCGTGACGCCGACATAGGCGAGCCGGCGTTCCTCCTCTAGGCCGGCCCTGCCCAGCTCGTCCATGGTGCGCTGGCTGGGGAACAGGCCTTCCTCCCAGCCGGGCAGGAAGACGGTGTTGAACTCAAGGCCCTTGGCCGAGTGCAGGGTCATGATCGAGACGGCGTCCTGCGCCTCGCCGGTGTCGCGGTCCATGACCAGCGAGATGTGCTCGAGGAACGACCCGAGAGTTTCAAACTCGCGCATCGACTCGACGAGTTCCTTGAGGTTCTCGAGGCGGCCGGGGCTGTCCGGCGATTTGTCCTGCTGCCACATCGCGGTGTAGCCGCTCTCGTCGAGGATCTGCTGGGCAAGCTCGGCGTGCGGCAGGTCGCGAGCGCGGCGGCTCCAATCGTCGAACTGGGCGACAAGATCGCGCAAGGTGGTACGCTGCTTGGCCTTGAGCTCCTCGGTTTCGACGAGCGCCCGGGTTGCCGCCATCAGCGGGCTGCGATGTGCGCGGGCGGTGTCGAACAGGGTCTTGAGCGTGGTGTCGCCTAGGCCACGCTTGGGGACGTTGACGATGCGCTCGAAGGCGAGGTCGTCGGTGGGGTTGGCGACGAGGCGGAGGTAGGCGAGCGCGTCGCGGATTTCGCGGCGTTCGTAGAAGCGGGGCCCGCCGATGACGCGGTAGCTCAGGCCAAGGGTGATGAAGCGCTCTTCGAACTCGCGCATCTGGTAGGAGGCGCGGACGAGGATCGCCATTGAATTTAGGTCTTCGCCCTGGCGCTGGAGCTGCTCGATGTCGTCGCCGATCTGGCGGGCTTCCTCCTCGCTGTCCCACAGCTGCTTGACGCCGATCTTTTCGCCCTTGTCGGCAACATCGGTGTGCAGGGTCTTGCCCAGGCGGCTCTCGTTGTGGGCGATGAGGTGGGAGGCGGCCGAGAGGATGTTGCCGGTGGAGCGGTAATTGCGCTCGAGGCGAATGACCTTGGCGCCTGGGAAGTCCTTCTCAAAGCGCAGGATGTTGTCGACCTCGGCGCCGCGCCAGCCGTAGATCGACTGGTCGTCATCGCCCACCACGCAGACATTGGCCTCGTTGGCCGGCTTGCCCTGGGCGAGCAGACGCAGCCAGAGGTACTGGGCGACGTTGCTGTCCTGGTACTCGTCGACGAGGATGTAGCGGAACTTGCGGTGAAACTCGGCCAACACCTCTGGGTGCTCGCGAAACAGGCGGATGCACTCAAGCAGGAGATCGCCAAAATCGGCGGCGTTGAGGGTCTTCAGCCGGGCCTGGTAGTCGGCGTAGAGCTTGGCGCCGCGGCCGTTGGCGAACTGCGCGCTCTCGGCAGGAGTGACGTCCTTCGGCAGCCAGCCACGGTTCTTCCAGTTGTCCATGAGGCCGGCGAACTGACGCGCGGGCCAGCGTTTCTCATCGAGGTTCTCGGCCTCGATGAGCTGCTTGATGAGCCGAATCTGGTCGTCCGTATCGAGGATGGTGAAATCGGACCTGAGGTCTACCAGCTCGGCGTGCTGGCGGAGGATACGCGCGCCGATCGAGTGAAAGGTGCCCAGCCACGGCATGCCCTCGACACCCGAGCCAACGAGGTGGCCGATCCGCTCCTTCATCTCGCGGGCGGCCTTGTTGGTGAAGGTCACGGCAAGGATTTCGCGGCCCCACGCCTTCTTCGTCGAGAGGATGTGGGCGATGCGGGTCGTGAGCACGCGCGTCTTGCCGGTACCGGCGCCGGCGAGCACGAGCAGCGGGCCGTCGATGCTGGTGACCGCATCGAGCTGCTCGGGATTGAGGCCCTTGAGGTAGTCGGGTGCGCGCCGGTTGAGCTGGGCGGTGATGGCGCCGCCGGCTGGACGTTCGATTCTTTGTGGTTCAGCCGCGCGGGACATTCAGCCGCAACGCCGGACGGAAAACCGGGCTCCACTTTTCCTGGCGTTGCTCATGAGCGCTTGACGAATCTCTGTTTGTTCCTGCCAGACCTATATAGGTAGCAGGGCAGGCGAAGTATATGCGCAGAGGGCGGCCAATGGCTGGAGCAAGCCATATTCTGGCCCTCAGTCTGAGTCATGGCGGCCCCATGCGCGGGGGCGGCCTGCCGGAATATCTCGTCGTCAGACTCTCCCAGGAGCACGCTGCCCTGTGCTGAACCGCCTTTTCATCGCGATCGGTCTGCTGACGATCCTGGTGATCATGGCCGCGTTCCTCGTGCCGCGGCTGATCCCCTGGGGCAACTACCGCGACCGCATGGAGCAGGCGGCGACGGCGGCGCTCGGCGCGCCGGTGAGCATCGAGGGCGACATCGCCTTCCAGCTGCTGCCGCAGCCGCTGCTGACGTTCAACAAGGTGACGGTAGGGCCGCCCGAAGCTCCGGCGATGACGGTGGCTCATCTCGAGGCCGAGCTCTCGCTGCTCGATTTCCTGCGCGACCGCTACAGCATCACCCGGCTGCTGCTGCAGGAGCCCGAGCTGCTGATGGCAATCGGGCCGGATGGGGCGCTGGCGGGGCCGCTGATGGGCGGCAGCACCGGTCTCGCGGGGAACGTCACCATCGAAGACGCCTCGATCTCGGCCGGGACGATCAAGATCGCGGATGCGCGGGCGAGCGACACGCTGCGGATCGACGGGCTGCAAGGCGCGGTCGAGCTGCCGGGGCAGGGGGCGCCGTTCGCGTTCCAGGGCAGCGGCATCCTGGGCGACAGCGTTTACGACCTCAGGCTGACGAGCACGGTGCCGGTCGAGGGCAAGTCGCGGCTCGCGCTGTTCGTGCAGCGGGCCGACGCGCGCACCTCGATCAGCGCCGAAGGCGAGCTGACGCTGGCGGACCGGCCGGGCTTTCGCGGCGACCTCACGCTCCGCAGCCGGCCGCCTGCGAGCAACACCGACATGGTCCGCGGCGACCTCGTGATCACGAGCAGTGTCGAGGCCGGGCTCGATCGCGTCGTGCTGCCGGCCTACACCCTGCTTCCCGACGAGAACCGCGCCGGTACCCGCCTCACGGGGGCGGCGCGGCTGGTGCTCGGTCCGGACCCGAAATTCGATGCGGTGGTTTCGGGCGGCGTGCTGGCGCTGCCACCGCGCGATGCGACCACCGAGGATGCGGTGGTGCCTTACGAGCTGGTGCGGCTGCTCGCGGAGCTGCCGGCACCGCCGCTGGTCTCGCTGCCGGGCACGATCGGCGTCGACATCGCCGAGGTGAACCTGCGCGCGCTGGCGCTGCGGAACGTGCGGTTCGACGCCCTGAGCGGGCCGCAGGGGTGGACGCTGAAGAATTTCGCCGCGGTGTTGCCGGGCAACACCCGGCTCAAGCTCGACGGCACGCTGACGGCGGCCGGGGAGCGGCCGCATTTCTCCGGCACGGCGTCGCTCGAAACGAGCCGGCTCGACGCGCTGGCGCAGCTGTGGCGGCGCCCGTCCGCGCGGAATGTGCTGTTCAACCAGAAGGCGGCGTTCAGCTCAGGCGTGACGCTGGATGACGAAACGCTTTCGCTGGGCGGGGGCAAGCTGGTGCTGGCCGGCGCCAGCCACGACATCGCGGTGTCGATCGGGTTCGGGCAGAGCCGGCGGCTCGATGTCGCGGCGGCAGTCGGCGATCTCGATCCCGACGCGAGCGAGATCGTGGCGGCCTTGCTGCCCGATCTTTCGGCGAGCGGCGGCTTCGGGGTGACGTTCCCCCGCGGCAGCATCGCGGCCAAGGCGAACTCGGCGACGGTGCTTGGGCTGCCGGGAGCCGGGCTGAACCTCGAGGGCAGCTGGGAAGGCGGGGTGCTGGACCTCAAGTCGCTGAGCGCTGCCGATCTCGGTGGGGCGCAGTTTGCCTTAGCAGCAACCGTGTTCGGGACGATGGCGCGGCCGGAGCTGTTCGGTGATGGAACGGTCAGGGTCGCGTCCGCGGATGCTCCCGCCCTCGGGCGATTGTTCGATCTGCTCGAGACGCCCGAGCCGCTGCGGGAAGCGCTGGTGCGGTCGGCACCGGTCGATCTGGCGCTGCGGCTCGATGCTCCCGGCGGCGATGGCGGGCAAGTGATGGCGGTTGCGGGCCGAGCCGGGGTAGGCGACCTCACGGCGCAGGCGCAGCTGGCGGGCGGGCTGTTCCGCGCGGCGCACGAACCGATGGGGCTGAAGCTCGACCTCGTGTCGGCGGACGTCGCCGGTCTCTCCAGTCAGCTGGGCCTGGGGGATGTGAGCCTGCTGTCGCCGGACGGGCCGATGAAGCTGTCGCTGACGCTGAGCGGGGCGCCGGCGGGCAGCCTCGAGACGAGCGTGGCGCTGGAATCGGGAGCGGATTCGCTGGGGTTTGCCGGCAACATCGCGACTGCCGATCCGGAGCGCTGGACGGGCAACGGGGTGCTGAAGGCGAACCTTGCCGAGCCCGGTGCGATTGCCGAGCAGCTGGGAGCCGGGGGCATCACGCTGCCGCCGATCAGTGGCAGCGCGCAACTCGGGTTCGCCGGGCTCGACCACATCGAGCTGAACGGGATCAAAGCACAATCGGGCGGGCAGCCCGTCGAGGGCGAGCTGACGCTGGTGCGCCAAGGCGGTGCCGGAGCGGTCAACGGCGTGATCGCGCTGGGTTCCGTGCCGCTCGAGGGGCTGACGGCGGCGATCGTGGGGCCGGCGGGGCTGATCTCATCGGGTGGCGGCGACATATGGCCGGACGGCCCGATCTCAATCGGCGACGCGCCGCGGCAGACCACCGGCCGGGTGGAAATCGAGAGCGCGTCGATCACCGCGCGCGGCGCCCCCGCGTTGAGCGACGTGCGTTTCGATCTCGCCTGGGATTCGGACTCGCTGCGGGTAGGCGACCTCGCCGGCACGCTTGGCGGCGGTCAGCTGACGTTCGACGCCAAGCTCTGCTGTGCCGGCACGGTTCCGGACAAGACGCTTACCGCTCGCGTGGGGCTCGATGGCGTTTCGCTTCCGGCGCTGTTGCCCACCGCTGCCGGGTCGTGGCTCAAGGGGACATTGTCGGGCGCCGCGCAGGTCGAGGGGACCGGCGACAGCCTCCTGGCGGCGATCTCGTCGCTGGCAGGCGAGGGCAGTTTCGCCGTCAGGAACTTCGAGGTGCAGGGATTTGCCGGCTCGGCCTTCGCAGCCGCCGCATCTCTGGAAAAGGTCGGCGATGTGCCACCCGACGTGCTTGCCGGTCAGATCGAGCAGGCGCTGGAGGAAGGGCCGTTTACTGCACCCGAGGTTGCGGGGAGCTTCACCGTCGCGGCCGGGGCGCTGCGCAATGCCAACCTTGCCGTCGAGGGTAAGGACGTGCGGCTGTTCGGCGGCGGCAGCGTGCGGCTCGCCGACCTCGCGCTGGATGGGGCCTATTCGCTGACTCCAACCAAGGCGCTGGGCGATGGCGGGCACATCAACGAGACGACCTCCCAGGTCACGGCGCGGCTGGGCGGGACGCTGCTGGCGCCGCAGCGCAAGTTCGAGGTGAATGGCCTTGTCGACGCGATCCAGGTCCATGCCTACGAGGTCGAGCTCGCCGAACTCGAGCGGCTGCGGGCGGAAGACGAAGCGAGGATGAAGGCGGCCGCGGAAGAGCGGGCGCGGCGGCTCGCTGCCGAGAAGGCAGTCAAGGACGCCGAAACGGCCAAGGCGTCCGTGGATGCGGCTCTGGCTGCCGTGGCTCAAGGGCAGAAGGCGGTGCTGGCTGCCGCCGACGCGACGGGCGACACTGCCGAGGCCGCAGCCGTGCGGCAGGCGGAGAGCATCGCTGCAGCGCAGGCTGCGGCGCAAGAGGCGGCCGCAGCCCGCCGGCGGGCATCGCAGCCTGCGCCCGCGGTGAGCACGCCGGCACCTGCGGTGCAGCAGCCATTGGTGTTGACGCCAACGGAGCCGGCGACGCGGTTCTAGTCCGGCGCTCGCTCAAGGGCCCAGTGCAGGAGGGCGACGCGAATAGCGGACGAGAGGTTCGTGCCTTCGCGACCGGCATCGATCTCGCGGATCAGGGCCGTTGGCGTGAGGTCCCGCGCCGCTGCCATGGATTCGAGGGCCTGCCAGAACTCGGGCTCCAGCGCGATGCTGGTGCGGTGGCCGGAGATGGTCAGAGAGCGCTTGTCCAAGCGCTAGGTTTTCTTGCGGAAGGCATCCAGGCTGACGACCTTCTCGCCCGGCGCTTCCCGCGGAGCGCCGGTCTCTTCTTCCGGCACGACGGCGGGCACGCTGCCGCCGGTACGCTCGCGTTCGAGGTCGAACTGCAGGCCGAAAGGAACGGAGGGGTCGAAGAAGCCCTTGAGGGCCGAGAACGGAATGGCGAGCACCTCAGGGCGCTCATCGAACGACAGCCCGACCTCGAAACCCGTCTCGTTGACCTTGAGGTCCCAGAACCGGTTCTGCAGTACGATGGTCATTTCCTTGTCGTACTGGTCGAGCAGGCGCTGGCTGATGCGTACGCCCGGGGCTCGCGTAAAGAAGGAAATGAAGAAGTGATGGTCGCCGGGAAGGCCGGTCTTGACCACTTCGGAGAGCACCTTGCGGACGACACCGCGCAGCGCCTCCTGGGCGAGAATGTCGTAGCGGATGAGGTCTTCGCCCATGAGTGGCCTTCTATAGAGAACCCCAGCATAACACCAGAACTCGCGACGCGGTTTCAAGCGCAATAAGGTCGGCAAATTCCGGCGGAATGAAAGGAAGGTGCAGGCTTCTGTTGCCAGGTGCCTGCGGACCCCGCCTACCACCCTGCGAGGAGTGGAGGACTTTGATTCCCAGTGCTAGCGCCGCTTACGCAGCGAGAGCAACCGGAGCATAGTTGTCGTTGGCAACTATTAGGATGGCCCGATGTCGGTGGTACCATGCCGAGCGAAAGTCGATCCTTTACGCCCTCGTCGATCCTATTTCGCCCCCATGACTCCGCCCCACGAGCGGAAGGGATTGGTGGAGGCGCCGGGTACTGCCCCCGGGTCCGATGGGTTTATTACGAAAGCCGTTTATCGCCATAGCCGTTGCCGGCACGGCTAATATAGGTGGCCTCGCACCCGGTTGCAAATGGGCGCCTCAGCCGCCGCTCATGATGTCCACCGGCCGCTCGAGACGCGGTGCGGGTATCGGTGGACGGGTGTCACGTCTGGGTGGCGACGGCGCGACCGTGGGCTCGGAAGGGACGGGCTGAGCAGCCGGGAGTTCCCCAGGCGCGGGCACTTCGGCTACGGGCGGCTCAGGTTCCGGTGCGGGTGTCTCAGGAGCAGTCTGGGCAGCAGCGATCGGCGTCTCCGGCGGCGGCGTCATGGGCAGCGGCTGCTTGGGGCCCGCGCAGTACTCCGCCAGGGTGTCGCGCGCCTGCAGGAACCCGTTAGTCGAAAAGAGCGCGAGCGTGCCGGACCCGTCGTCGGCGCGAATGGTGAGCGGACGACCGGCGTCCGCCACCTGACGCGACCAATCGTAGGCGAGGCGCAGGGTGTCCGTCATCGCGGCGGTGTTGTCGGGGGTGACGACGTTCCCTTCGGCGCGCACCGTGCGGTACTGCGAACGATCGGAGTATACCCGGAAGGCGGTAAAATCCTCGCTCGCATCGATCACGTATTCGATGGCGCCATCGGGCGCGCAGCGCAGCCCAAGGCTCCTGATGGTCCCGGCAGTGTCCCCGTTGAGGTTCTTCGCGATAACGGTCGTGCCGTTCGCGTCGGTGGTCACCATCCAGTCGCCGATCGGACCCGGAGGCGGTGGCGCTGCAGCAAGCTCCAGGGGACCGCCCGGGTTCAGCCGTTCGGGCGTTGCAGGCGGTGGCGTTTGTGCGAGCTCCGGCACCTGCAGTGGGGTGACGCTCGCAGCGAGGTCGCCTTGCTGGTCGGGAGGATGAGGCGTGCCGGTGAGTGCGGGTTCCGGGACCGGTTCTGCGGGCGCGGGTTCGGCCGCGGGTGCGGGTTCGGCGGCGGCCGCTTCGGCCGCGGGTTCCGG
>JAEZBF010000072.1 GCA_023427545.1 Pseudomonadota bacterium | reverse complement strand
CGCCAGCGACAAGCCTGATGCTGGTCGAGGGAATGCCGGCCGCAACGAGGCGATCGACCGCATCCTGGGCATTGTCCCGGCTGTCGAAAAACGCAGTCAGGGTGCTGCTGCCGGTCGTGCTGCCGGTGGTGCTGCCTGAAATCTGGCTCATGTTTCTTCTCCTGAGTCATCTGGGGGAAGCCGGTCGATCACCGCATGCTGCTTGCGGCGGGTGACCGGCACGGTGGTTTCAGTCGATGTGGTCCGGCGCGAGACGTGAATCTCCTCGACGAGGACCAGTCGCCGTTCGACGACCAGCCGCTCCTCGAGAACCGGGATGATCGTGACGTCTCCGTCCGTCCTGATCGGAGGTGCGGTTTCGACGACCCGATCGAGACGCACGCGGGTGACTTCGACATGGTCCTGAGCAAGATCGAGGCGGATGTTCTCCTCGATCACCTCAGTCTCCGTGCGAACCCGCACCTTGCCAGTCACGACCTGGCGCTTGCCGACTGACAGCTGCTCTTCGGCGAGCGGAATAACAGGGTCGCCCGTCGACATGGTTGGCCTCTTCGTCTGCACAAGTGAGCGGTCAACGGTGAGGCTGGGGTCGAGTTCCGCTTCTCGTCTTCACAATACAAAGGAAACAGGGGATGTCAGCGAGCCGTAAGGTATAGTTGTAAGTTTTTGATGGTTAAGATGGCGGGGTTAAGGGGCGAATCACATGCGTAAGATCGAGATTGAGCCCGCCCTGACGGTGCGTTTTGGCGGGCGTGGTGCGGAGTTCGACGATGGTGTCGAGGTGGGGATCGTAGCGGCACAAATGGCCGCCGGGCTTGGCCGGATCGTCCGGACGATGAGCGGACAGGCGGTGCCGCAGGTGCAGAGCCTTGGGCGCTCGATGGGCTACAGGGTGGAAATCACCGATCACCTTGCGGACGGCCGGGCGGTGATCGAGGCCGAACCCACCAGCCAGCGGCCGCGCCTGAGGGTGGTCTCCGCGTAGTGGCTGAGCCTCCAAGCATCGCAGTCATCGGCCCCGGCGCCATCGGTGGCGTGGTCGCGGCGTGGCTGGCGCAAGGCAATCGAAGCGTCACGGTTTGTGCTCGTACGCCGCTCGGGGATCTGCGGGTGGAGACGCCGGACGGCCCGATCGTCGCCTCGCCACTGGTGCTGACCGATCCGGGCACTGCGGGGCCGGTGGACTGGGTGCTGGTTGCAGCCAAGGCCTACGACGTCGAGTCGACTGCGCCCTGGCTGCAGCGTTTAGTCGGGCCAGCAACGCGCGTTGCGGTGCTGCAGAACGGAGTCGAGCACGTCGAGCGTTTCCGTCATCTGGTCGATGAGTCAAAGATCGTGCCGGCGGTGGTCGACATTCCCGCCAGCCGCACAGCGCCCGGCCAGGTGGTGCAGCATGCCTATGGCACGATCGTCGTTCCCGCCGGGCCGGACGGAGATGCGTTCGTCGCGTTGTTCCGGGGGACGAAGATCGCAGCCTCCACCGACCCGGACTTCCGGTCACGCGCGTGGCAGAAGCTCTGCGTCAATGCCGCCGGCGCCGTGCCGACATTGACGCTCGCACCCCTCGGGCCTCGCTGGACACCGGAGCTTGAGGCGCTGGTGCGGGCGGTCGTCGAGGAGTGCGCCGCCGTGGGGCGGGCGGAGGGCGCCGTCATCCCTCAGCCGGTGATCGACACGGTGGTCGAGCGCTCCCGCGCGGCGACGGGGCGAAACTCGATCTGGGCGGATCGGCTCGCCGGGCGACCGATTGAAATCGAAGCACGCAACGGTGTGATCGTGCGGCTGGGCAGGGCGCACGGCATCCCGACGCCGGTGAGCGAGATCATCGTCACGCTGCTGCGCGCAGCCGGATGAGAAAAGGCCCGGGATCGCTCCCGGGCCTTCGCATTCACATCGCTGGATCAGCGCCAGGCATCAGGCGACGCCGCTCATGTGGGCAAGGACTGCGAGGAGCAGGAGCGCCACGATGTTGGTGATCTTGATCATCGGGTTCACGGCGGGGCCGGCGGTGTCCTTGTACGGATCGCCGACGGTGTCGCCGGTGACGGAGGCCTTGTGGGCGTCCGAGCCCTTGAGGTGCTTGACGCCAGCACGATCGGTGAAGCCGTCCTCGAAGCTCTTCTTGGCGTTATCCCAGGCGCCGCCGCCGGCGGTCATGGAGATGGCGACGAAGAGGCCGGTGACGATCACGCCCATCAGCATGGCGCCGACCGCGGAGAAGGCCGCGGTGGAGCCGGCGATCCAGTAGATCACGAAGAAGACGACGATCGGGGAGAGCACCGGGAGCAGGCTCGGCACGATCATCTCGCGAATGGCCGCCTTGGTGAGCATGTCGACGGCACGGCCATAGTCGGGCCGGTCGGTGCCGGCCATGATGCCCGGCTTCTCCTTGAACTGACGCCGGACCTCGACCACCACCGCCTGCGCGGCTCGGCCGACGGCGGTCATGCTCATGCCGCCAAAGAGGAAGGGCAGCAGACCGCCGAACAGCAGACCGACCACGACGTAGGGGTCGGCGAGCGAGAAGTCGACGCCGGCGCCACCGGCCAGGATCGACCCCGCGGGCGCGGTGGCCGAGAAGAAGTTCAGGTCCTGGGTGTAGGCGGCGAAGAGCACGAGTGCGCCGAGACCGGCCGAACCGATCGCGTAGCCCTTGGTCACGGCCTTGGTGGTGTTGCCGACCGCATCGAGCGCGTCGGTGTTGTGGCGCACCGACTTGTCGAGACCGGCCATTTCGGCGATGCCGCCGGCATTGTCGGTGACCGGGCCGAAGGCGTCGAGGGCGACGATCATGCCGGCGAGGGCCAGCATGGTGGTGACCGCGACCGCGATGCCGAAGAGGCCGGCGAGGTTATAGGTGACGATGATGCCGGCGATGATGACGAGGGCCGGGAGCGCCGTCGATTCCAGCGAGACCGCGAGGCCCTGGATGACGTTGGTGCCGTGGCCGGTCACCGAGGCTTCGGCGATCGAGTTCACGGGCCGCTTGCCGGTGCCGGTGTAGTACTCGGTGATGACGATGATCAGCGCGGTGATCACAAGCCCCGAGACGCCGCAGAAGAACAGCGACCACGGGGTGAAGGCCTTGCCGCCCTCGATGCCGAGCTGGACGTTGAGATCGCCGAACACCATCCAGAGGACGGGGATCAGCAGGATCAGCGACAGGACGCCGGTGGCGCCGACGCCCTTGTAGAGGGCGCCCATGATGTTGTTGTCGCCCTGTGCCAGCTTGACGAAATAGGTGCCGGCAATCGAGGTGATGACGCAGGCGCCGCCGATGGCGAGCGGCAGGATCATGCCGGCGAGCTTGAAGGCGTCGGGCAGCACGATGGCCGCAAGCACCATGGTGGCGACCGCGGTGACGACGTAGGTCTCGAAGAGGTCGGCGGCCATGCCGGCGCAGTCGCCGACGTTGTCGCCCACGTTGTCGGCGATGGTCGCGGGGTTGCGCGGATCATCCTCGGGGATGCCGGCTTCGACCTTGCCCACCATGTCGCCGCCGACGTCCGCACCCTTGGTGAAGATGCCGCCGCCGAGACGGGCGAAGATCGAGATCAGCGAGGCACCGAAGGAGAGCGCCACGAGGGCGTCGATCACGGTGCGGCTGTTGAAAGCGAGGCCGAGGAACTGAGTGAGAACAATGAAGTAGATGGTAACGCCGAGCAGGCCGAGCCCTGCCACGAGCAGGCCGGTCACTGCGCCGGACTTGAACGCCAGATCGAGGCCGCCGCCGAGCGAGGTGGTCGCCGCCTGGGCAACGCGGACGTTGGCGCGGACCGACACGTTCATGCCGATGAAGCCGGCGGCGCCGGAGAGCACCGCGCCGATCAGGAAGCCGATCGCGGCGTAGACGCCCAGCAGCCACCAGGCGAGCACGAAGATGACGATGCCGACGATGCCGATGGTGGTGTACTGGCGGCGCAGATAAGCCGAGGCGCCTTCGCGGACCGCGGCCGAAATCTCCTGCATGCGGGCGGTGCCGGCATCAGCCGCGAGCAGGCCGCGGGTGGTGACGACGCCGTAAACGATCGACAGCAGACCGGCGATGACGATCAGCCAGAGGATGACGTTCATAGGTGTTGGACCTCTTAGAGTGGGACGGCAATGTGGGGAATGGGCGCAGCACGTCGCGCCCGGCCTCTTCCCCCCTGCCGGGACTGTGGGGTCCGTATGCCAAAACGGCGGGATTTAGGCAACGGCATTTAGCCGAATTGCGGGTTTTCGGCGGGAAATGGCTAATGCAGATGCGGCCAGGCAGCGCGGGCAGTGCACGCGCGTGACCGGCCGGTGAGCAGGGAGCGATCGGAGCACGCGCGCGGGCCCCACCAATCCCTCACCGCAAGGAGGAGGGAGGAGCGTGACCGTGGATCCGGGTGCCGGCTGGAAGCTAGTGGCGCTCGCGGGTCGTCGCGAAGGTGATGTCCGGCCAGTCGCGCTGCAGGACCTGGAAGCTCCAGGGATCGCGCACCAGGAAAACCGCCGCGCCGTAACGGTCCTCGGCGAGGCGGGAGCGCTGCGCCGCAATAAAGCGCTTGAGCTCGGCCTCGTCCTTGGCCACGGGCCAGCGGGCGGACTGGTAGCCGGCATCCTCGAAGGTCACGGGCACACCGTATTCGGCGCCTAGGCGGGAGCTCAGTACGTCGAGCTGGAGCGGCCCGACGACACCGACCAGCCAGTCGGAACCGATGTTGGGCCGGAAGACCTGCGCCACGCCTTCTTCGGCGAGATCGCTCAGCGCCTTGGCGAGCTGCTTGGCCTTGAGCGCATCGGGAATGCGCACGCGGCGGATCAGCTCGGGCGCGAAGTTGGGGATGCCCGTCACACGCCGGGCGCTGCCGGAGGTGAGCGTGTCGCCGACCGACAGGGTGCCGTGGTTGGGGATGCCAATGACGTCGCCGGCCACGGCTTCTTCGGCAAGCTCGCGCTCCTGGGCGAAGAAGAACATGGGGTTGGCGACCGCAAGATCCTTTCCGGTGCGGCCGTTGCGCAGCTTGTCGCCGCGGTGGAAGCGGCCGGAGCTGAGGCGCACGAAGGCGACGCGGTCGCGGTGGTTGGGGTCCATGTTGGCCTGGACCTTGAAGACGAAGCCGGTGGTCTCGGGATCCGTGGGATCGATGGGGGCAGGCTCGGCCGGCTGGGGGCGTGGCGAGGGCGCCCACTCGGCGACCGCGTCGAGCAGCTCGACGACGCCGATGTCGTTGAGCGCGGAGCCGAAGAAGATCGGCGTGAGGTGGCCGGCGCGGTAGGTCTCGAGATCGAATTCGGGTAGGGCGGAACGAGCAAGCTCGAGCTGTTCGAGCGACTGCAGGTAGGTCGCCTCGTCGCGCACGATGCCGCCTTCGAGAAGCGTGTCCGCGTCGTCGATGCCGGCGGCGGCGGTCCCGTTGGCGGTGACGACCTTCTCGGTGCGCAGGTCAAGGCAGCCGCGGAAGCCGACGCCATCGCCGAGCGGCCAGAGCACGGGCGCGACGTCGAGCGCGAGCTTGTCGGCGATATCGTCGATGATCGCGAGCGGCCCCAGGCCCTCGCGGTCGACCTTGTTGACGAAGGTGACGATCGGGATGTCGCGCAGGCGGCAAACCTCGAAGAGCTTCAGCGTCTGGCTCTCGATGCCCTTGGCGGCGTCGATGACCATGATCGCGGAGTCGACCGCAGTTAGCGTGCGGTAGGTGTCCTCGGAGAAGTCGGAGTGACCGGGAGTATCGAGCAGGTTGAAGGTCAGGCCGCGGTACTCGAAGGTCATGACCGACGAGCTGATCGAAATGCCGCGCTTCTGCTCCATCTCCATCCAGTCCGAGCGGGTGCGGCGGCCTTCGCCGCGCGCCCGGACCTGACCGGCGAGACGCACGGCACCGGCGGCCGCAAGCAGCTTTTCCGTCAGCGTGGTCTTGCCGGCGTCGGGGTGGGAGATGATGGCGAAGGTACGCCGGGTCGTGACCGGATCCACCGCGCCAACGGGTGCGGAGGCCAGGTCATGTGGCCGGTCGATCAGGGGAGAGTGCAGGGTGGCCTCAGAAGACGTGGGGGTAGATATAGAGAACGATCACCCGCTGGATGAAGAAGATGATCAGGAACAGGATGATCGGCGAGATGTCGATGCCCGAGAATTTCGGCATCAGGCGCCTGATCGGACGCAACACCGGGTCGGTGAGGGCCAGCAGCGCGCGCCAGACCATATCGACGAACTGGTTACGGGTGTTGATCACCGAGAAGCTGATGAGCCAGCTCATGATGATCATCGCGAGGACGACCCACCAGTAAAGATCGAGGATAAGGAGAATGATCTCCAGGACTGCGCGCATCGATGGGGCCCCGCTGAACTGACCGCCAGTAGATAGGGGGCTGCGGGGCAACGGGCAAGGCGGTGCGGCGTCTAGACCGGCTCGCTGCTGACGATGGCCGCGGTTTTCTCGAGCCATTGGAGGGTTTCGCCGGCATGGTAGCGGTGCTCGTCGGGCTCAACCTGATCGGTAAAGTTCTGGTAGATCAGCGCCTGGCGGGCGGTCGCAAGCGGCGCCACCAGGGTGGCGGCGCGATCCGGATCGGAGCCCGGCAGGGCGGTGCGCCAGAGCTCCGCCCAATGGCGGCGAAGCTCCGCCGCTTCGGCTTCCGCCGCGCCTGCGAGGAACGCCGGCTGGTCGAGCATGGGGTGGCCGATGCCGCTGTCGCCCCAGTCGATGAGCGTCAGCGTTTCGCCGTCGTCGCGCAGATTGCCGGCGTGGAAATCGCCGTGCACCAGGGTGTCGGGGATCCCGCAGGCTGCCAGTCCGGCGAAGCGGGTCGGGAGGTCATCGAGGAAACGCTCAAGTGCGGCGGCGATATTCGCGGGCAGCGCGGACCGATGGCGTCGGACGAGCGTCGTGAGATCACGGGTGAGCGGGGCGGCGCGCCAGTCGGGCAGGCCGATCGCGCGCAACTCGCCCGTGCGGCCCAAGAAGCGACGCTGCAGCTGCACCAGCAGCGAGATCATATCCTTGCGGCGGGCAATCGGGGCCTCGCGGGCTTCCTCGCCGGGGATATCGGCGATGAGGATGCGCGCGCCGTCATGGGCAAGGAGGCGCGGCACCGGCGCGTCGCCGAGCGCTTGGATGATGGCGCCCTCGTGGGCGAAGAAAGGGGGCACGTGCTTGAGCCAGACCCGACCGGCAGTGGTCTCGAGACACCAGATGCTCGAGAGGTGCCAGGTCCGCATCTGGCGAGGGGCGCCGGTGAGGCTGACGCCCTTTGGAGCCAGCGCGGCCTCGGCCCAGCGGAGGTCGGCCGCCGGACCGCCGGGCCGCGCATAGGGCAGGCGAAGCGGATGGTCGTCGAGCGGGCGAGGCCACGGCTCGGAGGCGACCGGTGCTGCTACCTCGGCAAGATAGGTGACGGTACCACCGGCCCACTCACCATCGGACTCGAGCATCCGCAGCAGCGTGGCGTCGATGCCGTGGTGCTCCCGTACCGCGGCGACCACCGGGGCCGCATCGGTCCACCAGGGCGTTGCGACCGGGATCGCCGGCAGGCTCCCAACGAGCTGGCCGTCCGGATTAACGAGGACCAGGCGGGCCAATCGCGGCGGGGGCGGCGTTGCGGGTCCGGGCACGTGTCACCTCAGCTTGCACGCGCAAGTCGTAGCGGGGCGCCTCCTCGGCGCCCATACCCGATCGCCCCGGTCAGGTGGTCTGGAACTTGTCCGGGTAGCTGGTGTGGATCCACAGCGTGTCGGCACCAAGCTTCATGATGACGCAGACCGCCGAGATGATCTTCTTCTTGTCGGTACTGTTAGAGGGAAAGCCGTACCAGATGCCCTTGACCGGCGCCTTGAAGCGGATGTTGGACTGCGGATCGTCCATCGGCATGACGTCGAGGTCACCCAGGGCTTTCTGTCCGGCCGGGCCGTTGAGCAGCTCGCGCGTGCACATCACCGCCTCGTATTCGTCTTCGTAGGTGCTCTTGCCGGGTTCTTCGGTCCCCTTCACGTGGCGGAAGACGTGACCGGTGTCGTTGCCGCGGCCGCCCCACTGGCCGGGGCCGGCGCCCTTGATCTTGGTCTTGCCCCAGTCGACGACCGAGACATCGTTCCGGACGCGCAGGAGCGCCCGATAGTAGTGATGGTTGCCGCGATCCATCGCGGCTTTCACATCGGCATAGTCGTAGAACTTCTTGACGCCCATCCCACCGACCTCCTGCGCAAATCAGGGGCAGGGTACAGCCCCCGCTGGACGGGAGATTACCGCGGGATTGGGAGACGGCAAGCCCAGGCGAAGCACTCGATTTTAACGACCGCGAGCCGGTTTGGCCGCCTTCGCGCGGATGCGGGGCAAGCCACCCTCGGGACGCTCGAGCTCGAAGGCTCCAGTCTTGCGCACGAGGTCACTCAGCTTGCTCGAGCCGTAGGTACGTGGATCGAAGTCCGGGGCGAGGTTGGCCAACCTGGTCCCAACCAAGCCAAGCGGTACCCATCCGTCCTCCGTCTCGATCTGTGTCATGGCGCGGACGATGGTCGGGACGGCAGCCGACGGCGGCTGCAAGGCCGTCGTTTGCTTGCCCGGGTCGTCGGCGGCGGGGACGGCATCGGGCAGGAGATTCTCGGTGTAGATGAAGCGCCGGCAGGCCTGGCGGAAGCTCTCGGGGGTCTTCTGTTCGCCGAAACCATAGACGTCCACACCCTGCTCACGGATGCGGGCGGCGAGCCGCGTAAAGTCGCTGTCGGAGGAGACGAGGCAAAAGCCATCGAACCTGCCGCTATGCAGCAGGTCCATGGCATCGATCACCAGAGTGATGTCGCAGGCGTTCTTGCCGGTGGTATAGGCGAACTGCTGTTGCGGGATGATCGCGTGGCGGGCGAGCACGTCCGCCCATCCCTTGGAGCGGGCGCTGGCGAAGTCCCCGTAGATTCGCCGCACGCTCGCTTCGCCGAGCTTAGCGATCTCAACGAAGAGCCCGTCCGCGATCTTGGCGGACGCGTTGTCGGCATCGATGAGGACGGCAAGTCTTGGGGGTCGAGACTCTGCCATCCGCGTCCTTTCGTCAGCTCGCTGCTTTCAACGCCCTAGTCTGCTTCTTGCGCTCGTTGGGATCCAAGAAGATCTTCCGAAGACGGATACTTTTCGGTGTAACCTCGACGTATTCGTCGTCGGCGATGTAGCCGAGCGACTGCTCGAGCGTCAGCTTCTTGGGCGTGGTGAGGCGGACCGCCTCGTCCTTACTGTGCGTGCGGATATTGGTGAGCTGCTTGCCCTTGATCGGGTTGACTTCGAGGTCGTTGTCCCGGCTGTGCTCGCCGATGATCATGCCCTCGTAGACCTCGACGCCGGGGTCGATCATCATCGGGCCGCGATCCTCGAGGTTCCACAGCGCATTGGCGACGGCGGGACGGGAGGCGTTGGTGATAAGGACGCCGGTGCGGCGGCCGGGAAGATTGCCCTTGAACGGCTGGTATTCGTGGAAGAGGCGGTTGAAGATCGCGGTGCCGCGGGTGTCGGACAGCAGCTCGGGCTGGTAGCCGATGAGGCTGCGGGTGGGGACGTAGAAGCGGAGGCGGGTGCGGCCGACGCCGGAGGCGCGCATCTCGACGAGGTCGCCCTTGCGCTCGGTGAGCTTCTGGACAACGGTTCCGGTGTGCTCGTCGTCGACGTCAATGATGACTTCTTCGACCGGCTCGAGCTTCTGACCATTCTCTTCGCGCAGGACGACACGGGGACGCCCGATCGTGAGCTCGAAGCCCTCGCGTCGCATGTTCTCGATGAGAACGGCGAGCTGGAGTTCGCCGCGGCCGGCGACTTCGAAGCTGTCGCTGTCCTGGCCCTCGGTGACGCGGATCGCAACATTGCCCTCGGCCTCGCGCAGCAGCCGCTCGCGGATGACGCGGCTCTGCACCTTGTCGCCTTCACGGCCGGCAAGCGGGCCGTCGTTGATGCGGAAGGTGACGGCGAGGGTCGGCGGATCGATGGGAAGCGAAGGCAGCGGCGTCGTCACGCTGGGAACGGCGAGCGTATCGGCGACGGTCGAGGTCTCGAGTCCGGCGATGGCGACGATGTCTCCCGCCTCGGCGGCATCGATCGGGGTACGCTCCAGGCCACGGAACGCCAGCACTTTGGAGACGCGGCCCTTCTCGACGATCTTGCCGTCGCGGCCGATCGAGTGGATGGCGTCGCCCGCCTTCACGGAACCCGAGAAGATGCGGCCGGTGAGGATGCGCCCGAGGAAGGGATTGCGCTCGATCGTGGTGACGAGCATGCGGAACGGACCCTGTTCCACCTTGGGTTCGGGAACGTACTCGACGACCTTATCGAGCAGGGGGGCAAGGGTGTCCCTGGGCCCTGCGGGATCGGCGCTCATCCAGCCGTGCTTGGCGGCGCCGTAAAGCACCGGGAAATCGAGCTGCTCGGGCTTTGCGTCGAGCGCAATGAAGAGATCGAAGATCTCCTCGAGCACTTCGAGGTGACGCTCGTCCGGCCGGTCGATCTTGTTGATCGCGACGATGGGGCGGAGGCCGATCGCGAGCGCCTTGCCGAGCACGAACTTGGTCTGGGGCATCGGGCCCTCGGCCGCATCGACGAGGATGACCACGCCGTCGACCATCGAGAGGATGCGCTCGACCTCGCCCCCGAAATCGGCGTGGCCGGGCGTGTCGACGATGTTGATGCGGGTATCCGTCCAGACCAGCGAGGTCACCGTGGCGAGGATGGTGATGCCGCGTTCGCGCTCGAGATCG
>JAEZBF010000021.1 GCA_023427545.1 Pseudomonadota bacterium | reverse complement strand
GTGGCACACCGGGAGAAGGCACCTGCGACTGGGATGAGATCTTCGCAACCCTAGCGGCAATTCGGTTTAAGGGCGGGATCGCCATGGAGAGCTTCATCAACATGCCGCCTGAACTGGGCTACGGCCTCGCTGTCTGGCGGCCTGTCGCAGAAAGTTTCGAAGAGGTGATGGATAGGGGGCTTCCATTCCTTAGAAACAAGGCTCGGCAATATCGGCTCATCTAACCCGAGCCGCACCGAGAGCGCTCCCGGCCCTAATGTCGTGTTCCGGCCAGTGGTCTGAGGCGCTGGCGCGGCTGCAGCGCGACGGCGTGGTCTAAACCGGCGCGAGAGCGGCACCTTTGTCCGGCGGGTACCACCTGGATCCGCCAAAGCTACACCGACCTCGGGGTAAACCATGGAGCGCAGGTCCTCGGGCGCGACCAACGCGCTGCGCAGCTTGCGCTAGGGTTCGTCGCTCAGTGCCGGATCTCCTGCTGCCGCCCTGCAGGGACAGCGGCCGACCCGTTGCCTGCGAAATGACAGGTCGCGGACTGGCCGCGCGCCACTTCGGCCAAGGGCGGCAGGACGTTGGCGCAGACTTCCGGACGGCCGAGCCTGACGTGCAGCGGGCATCGGCTGCGGAAGGGACAGCCGGATGGCATCTGGCCCGGGCTCGGCAACTCGCCGGTGAGAATCTCGCGCTTGTGCTGCCGTTCCGCCGCCGGATCCGGCACCGGCACGGCCGAAAGGAGAGCGCGCGTATAGGGATGCGCCGGTGCGCCGTAGAGCCGGTCGCGCTCGGCAATCTCTACAATGCGGCCCAGGTACATGACCGCCACACGGTCCGAGATGTGGCGCACAACGGCAAGGTCATGCGCGATGAAAAGCATCGACAGGTTGAGCTGGCGGCGCAGCTTGACCAACAGGATGATGATCTGCGCCTGGATCGAGACGTCGAGCGCAGAGACCGGCTCGTCGGCGATTATGAGCTCGGGCTCGAGGATGAGCGCGCGCGCAATGGCGATGCGCTGCGCCTGACCGCCGGAGAATTCGAGCGGATAGCGGCTGCTGACTGACGGATCGAGGCCGACGAGGTGCAGCATCTCCGCGACCTTGGCCTTGCGTGAGGCGCGCGTGCCGATGCCGAAGATCACCAGCGGCTCGGCCAGGAGCGCACCGACGCTCATGCGCGGGTCGAGCGACGAGCGCGGGTCTTGGAACACCATCTGAATCCGCCGCCGCACCGCCTTGAGGCGCGCGCCGATGGCGCCCACCAGCTCCTCGCCGTCGAAGCGCACTTTACCGCCGGTCGGGGGGGTGATCTGCAGGATCGCGCGGCTGGCGGTCGACTTTCCCGAGCCGCTTTCGCCCACGAGGCCGAGAGTTTCGCCGCGCTGCAGGGTCAGGCTAACGTCGTTGACCGCCGCGATCTGCCCGAAGTGCACCGTCAGGTTGCTGACCTCGAGGATAGGGCCGGTGACGCCGACGTTAGTCATGCCGCACCGCCAGGGACCCGTGCCGCCGCGGCGCTGATCTCCGCGATTGCCTTCGGATCGCCGAGGTCTCTCGTCCAGTCCGTGTCCCTGAGCCAGCCGCGTTCCGGGTTCATGCCCCAGCAGCGCGTCAGGTGGCCGGGCGCGGCGTCAGGAACCGGCTCCAGCGGCGGCTCGGCCTCGGCGCAGATTGCCCGGCGATAAGGGCAGCGCGCGCGGAAGCGGCAGCCCTCGCTAAGCTTGGCGACGTTGGGCGGCAGTCCCTCGATGGGCACCAGCGGCTCGTCAGCCGGTCGTTCCAGTGACGGGATCGAGCGCAGCAGGCCCCAGGTATAGGGCATGGCCGGGCGGGCGAAGAGTTCAGCGCCTCAAGGAACAGGGCGCCGTGATCGACGGCGCGTACTAGCAGGAGCCGTCCTCCGGCATCGGCTGCGAGCTTCCTTCCCAGGCGGACGGCCGCTTCCCGCGGCCGTCATCCGCCCGATGTTCGCACCCACGTAGCCGTGCAGTGCTCGTTGAGTCGCAAGCAGAGCTCGAGACGCGGTTCGTCGGGGATGAGGCGCGCCGAGTAGCAGCGGTCCGCCCTTTGGCGAGGATGCCCGCCGTTCTGAGTTGCTCGCACGCGCGCCGGTCCGTGATGCGCGCCATCCAAGCGCGGGCAGGGGGCTGGGGCACTAATCTCGCCTCCGGCGATTGACAGGGATCAATGCGGAGCCACGCGGACAAGTAACGATTGCAGGAGACCGGCTAGTGACGGCGGAGCGGCCTGGGAGGGTTGCGTTATGAGGTGGGTGCTCTCGATCGGATTGATGCTCGTGCTGGGCTTACCCGCGTTCGCTGCCCAGACGGCACTGGAGGAGGGCCGCCAGCTTGTCCAGGAGTACTGCTCCGGTTGCCACGCCGTCGGAGCCGAAGGGAGCAGCCCGCACCCGCAAGCACCGCCGTTCCGCTCGCTTCACGAACGCTTCAATGTGGATGATCTGGCGGAGGGGCTC
This sequence comes from Pseudomonadota bacterium, assembly GCA_023427545.1. Taxonomy (GTDB): domain Bacteria; phylum Pseudomonadota; class Alphaproteobacteria; order Rhizobiales; family Devosiaceae; genus JAEZBF01. Next base: position 514 of record JAEZBF010000021.1, on the reverse strand, counting down.
GTTGAAGGCCTGGTGAGCGGACATCCCGACATGCCGGAGTTCGAGTTCGATCCGTTACAGGCCGAAGCCATCATCGTCTACGTGAAGTCGCTCGAGTAGAGGGCCGCGGCCCTTCCGGACCGCGACGGGGCCCGGCCCGCCAAGCCTCGTGCGCTCACACAGGGGGATCATCATGGAACGCATTCACATCACGCAGCACTCCTCGCTCGGGGCCGCCTGGTTTGCTGGCTGGCTGTTCACCATCGGCTACCTGCAGCTGAACTTCTGGTCCGGACTGCTGGGGCTGATCGTCTGGCCCTACTTCCTCGGCACACACTTCGTGCCCGCCTGAACCGCGCAGTCAGCCGGCTGCGGAGGATTGAGCCAGATCAACCGGATCGGCCCTGTGCGGTGGCATTGCTCAACGATCAATCGCCGACAACGGAGACTGGTATGATCAAGGATCTCGTCGTCCACCTCACGGGTTCGCCGGAGGACGAAGTTCGGCTCGCCTATGCCGAGCAGCTCGCCCGCA
>JAEZBF010000431.1 GCA_023427545.1 Pseudomonadota bacterium | reverse complement strand
GTTCTTCCCAGCGTTCGCTCTGGCTGAACGCGGTCTGGGTCGGCACGCCGCCGGGGGCAGCACGGAAGAAGTCGCGAACGGCTTCGCTGTTGGTGCGGGTGATGTCCCAGCGGTCGATGGCGTCGCCGAGCGTCGCCTCGTGCACGGTCGGGCATTCGCGGTTGATAAGGCCGCCGCGATCGAGTTCGCCGAGAATGCGCATGATGCCGCCGGCGCGGTGGACGTCTTCCATGTGGACATCGCTCTTGGCCGGCGCGACCTTGGAGAGGCAGGGCACGCGGCGCGAGAGCGCATCGATGTCCTTCATGGTGAAATCGACTTCGCCTTCGTGGGCGGCGGCGAGGATATGCAGCACCGTGTTGGTCGAGCCACCCATGGCAATGTCGAGCGCCATCGCATTCTCGAACGCCTGCTTGGAGGCGATCTTGCGCGGCAGGACATTCTCGTCCTCCTGCTCGTAATAACGGCGGGCGAGATCGACGATGTGATGGCCGGCCTCGACGAAGAGGCGCTTGCGGGCTGAATGGGTGGCGAGAGTCGAGCCGTTGCCGGGGAGAGACAGGCCGAGCGCCTCGGTCAGGCAGTTCATCGAATTGGCGGTGAACATGCCCGAGCACGAGCCGCAGGTCGGACAGGCCGAGCGCTCGATGGCCTTGACGTCCTCGTCGCTGACCTTGTCGTCGGCGGCCGCGACCATGGCGTCGACGAGGTCGAGCGCGACCTTCTTGCCATGCAGCACGACCTTGCCGGCTTCCATCGGGCCGCCGGAGACGAAAACCGAGGGGATGTTGAGGCGCAGCGACGCCATCAGCATGCCGGGGGTGATCTTGTCGCAATTGGAGATGCAGCCCATGGCGTCGGCGCAGTGGGCGTTGACCATGTATTCAACGCTGTCGGCGATCAGTTCGCGCGACGGCAGCGAATAAAGCATGCCGTCGTGGCCCATGGCGATGCCGTCATCGACCGCGATGGTGTTGAATTCCTTGGCGACGCCACCGGCCGCCTCGATCTCGCGCGCGACAAGCTGGCCGAGGTCCTTGAGGTGGACGTGGCCCGGCACGAACTGGGTGAAGGAATTGACCACGGCAATGATCGGCTTGCCGAAGTCCGAATCCTTCATGCCTGTGGCGCGCCAGAGCCCGCGGGCACCGGCCATGTTGCGGCCATGGGTGGTGGTTCTCGAACGATAGGCAGGCATAACTGTCATCCTCAGATGTCGAAACAAAGTATCTCGCCTGCCTCAAATGCAGGCAAACAGCACGAAATCCAGCGTTGGTAACGGAAATAGAGGGCCAAGTCACTATCAACAAGGGCCGATCCGGTACGCCTCGGTCATAGCACGAAATCGCTTGCCGGCCCACCGGCACGTCATCACTCTCGCGGCTCGATGCCGTTCCGAGGTCCGGATCGCCTGTCCCCACGCGGCAGCGGCCGGAATGCACGAAGGGTCCGTTGCGTGTACTCACCTCTTGGACGGTTTGACAGTGCATGGAGGTTTGCCGCTACCAGAATGCAGATCGCGGGAACGGCCAGCGGTACAAGGACCGGAATGCGGGGGACAAAGGCGAGAGCCACGCCGGCGGAAAATCCGAATGCAAGCACCGAGAGAGCCACGCGCACCAGCGTCCTGCGGACGGGATCGTCGTGTCTCATGCCGTCTCCCGGCAGCAGCGCGAGAATTTGGGGCCAGTTGCCGCCGAGTGCAAGTGCACCGACTAGTCGCCGCCCTTGCGGATATTGGTGGCCAGCGTCAGCGCCGTGCGGCGCTCGTCTTCGGAGACGATGGAGAATGCCTGCTCCTGCAGCGGCTGCAGCCATTCGCGGTCGGCGGGCGAACAGGTGTCGAGCGCCGCCGTCATGTAGGCCAGGCCGCGCACCGTCTGGCCTTCCTGGAACAGGACGTTTCCGAACACGGCCATGGCACCGGGATGCCCCTCGCGGCGCGCGTGGTTGAGCCACTTCTTGGCCTGCTTGATGTTGGAGGAGCCGCCCTCGCCCGCCAGCAGCATCTTGGCAAGCCGGTACTGCGCCTCGGCGTCGCCGAAAGTGGACGCGGCCTGGAAATAGAGCTGACGCGCGGTGGAGAGATCCGGACGGACCGGGCTCTCGGGAATTCCGCGATAGTAATAGCCGGCCAACGCCTTCAAGGCATTGACGAAAAAACCGGTGTCGTTCGAACCGGGCTCGACGCCCTGGCTGGCAATCTCGGAATAGATCTTGAAGGCCTCGAAGTCGTTCTTCACCACACCGTCGCCATCGGCATACATGGTGGCGAGCGCCCAGCGCGAGCCGGTGTGCCCCATTTCGGCAGCGTTGCGGTAGGCCGTCACGGCCTCTTCCTTGTTGCCTTCACGATAGGCCTTGAAGCCATGGCGGAACATGTCGAAGGGTCCGCTCTTGGCGGCGCCGGCATTGGGGTCGAGCGCAAGCGCAACCGGTGCGGTCGCCAGCACGGACAGCGCGGCACCCAGCATGATTCCAGTCAATTTCGTCAACGCAAGCTTCGGCATCTGCTTCGTGTCTTTCAATGTCCCGGAAGGCTGTGCGCCTTCCAACGCAATACGCCATGAGAACCCTGGAACTGCTGGGACGAGAGACTCCGGCCTCCGCGGACAGTTTTGACTGTTCGCGGAATTGAAGACGCCAACGATGTCCCGTGCGGTTCCGAACATTCTATCCTTGCCGCGGCGAATGCTTGGCTCGCCGCGCGCTTTCTTGCAGCCATCGCTGCGCCTGTTTTGTGGCAGGAAATGGACCGATTTTCCATAGATCCAGCCGCGTGCGGACAATAACGGAAAATGTGTTGCGAAATCGTCACAAGCCGACATACGCCGGAAAATATGCAGAACGCCGGAGTCTCTCG
>JAEZBF010000338.1 GCA_023427545.1 Pseudomonadota bacterium | reverse complement strand
CCCCCGAGAAGTCCAGTTCGTCCGCGTATTGCCAGAACCCCGTCGCGCGCGTCGCAACGCCGATCGGCGCCAGCATGAGGGTGCCGGTCAACTCGTTCGCGATCCCGAGCGCAACGAGGGCCGCACTGGCGGCGGCGCCCGGCGCTGCCAGTCGCATGGTGGTCACCATTACCGCTCCGAGCGGGCGCCGCCCGAGGCTCACCGCCGCACGCTCGAGCTCCACCGGCGCCTGAGCAATCCCGGCACGCAGGCCGACCACCGCCCGCGGCAGGAACATCAGAAGATAAGCCAGCAGGAGCGTTGCGACCGTCTGGTAGAGCGGCAGCGCAGCCCGGACGGTGATGGTGACCAGGGCGAGCGCAATAATCACCCCGGGCAGTGCGCCGACGTAATAGTGGGCGGCTTCCAGGGCCCGCTGGATGCGTCCGGGCGCGCGGACGGAAATCCACGCCATCGGGATCGCCGCAAGCGTTGCGAGGATGGCGCCGGCCAACGAGAGCACGATGGTCTGGCCGAGCGCATTGAAGATGGGAGTGGCCTGCCAGATCGCGGCGCCTCCAAGGATCAGCCAGCGACCGAGCGTGAGCAGGGGCACGCCAATCGACAGCAGCGTCACCGCAACTGGCAGCAGTAGCGCCGGCCACCGCCACCGTCCAAGGGCTGTGGGCTGCAGCTCGCGGGCGGCACCCCCGCCCACCCGGGCGTAACGGGCGCTGCCGCGGGCCAGGGCCTCAATGGCGAGCAGCAACAGGCAGAGCAGGACCAGCACGCCGCCCAGAAGGTTCGCCGACGGTCCGTTGAAGACCGACTGGAACTGGTCGACGATCGCAGTCGCGAAGGTGTCGAACCGGACGAGCACGAACAAACCGTACTCAGCGAGGAGGTGGAGGCCGATCAGCAGCGAGCCACCGCAGATCGCCAGGCGAAGCTGCGGCAGGATCACGCGGAAGAAGACCGCCATGGGTGGAAGACCGAGCGAGGCGGCAGTGTCTTCCAGCGCCGGGTCGAGGCGGCGAAGCTGCGCCGCTATGGGCAGGTAGAGGAACGGGAAGTAGGCAAGTACTGCTATGAGGCTTGCGGCAGGCAGGCCGTAGAACCCCGGTGCGAAGCCGTTCCAGGCATAGCTGTGGACGAACGCCGGCACTGCCAGCGGCGCAACAAGGACCCATGACCACCAGCGCCGCCCCGGCAAATCCGACCGCTCAGTTAGCCAGGCGAGGGCGACGGAGAGGACAATCGAGGTGGGAACCGTCACCGTTTCAAGCAGGAAGGTGTTTAGCAGGAGCTCGCCGACCTTTGGCCGGAAGATGAGACGCTGAACAGTGTCCCAGCCGGAGGTCACCGCGACGTAGATCATGAAGCCGAGCGGGATCAGGCAGATAGCCGCGACCGCCGCGGCGGCGGCGCTGCCGAATACGGCGCTCGGCAGGGCCGGCCGGCGGGATCGGACGAAAGTTGCGCTATCGGCAGTGCTCGCCATGGGGCTCATCAAAAGCAGTGCCCGCCGGGCGGCTCCGCCCGGCGGGTAAGGTTGACTATGGTCGGGCCTCAGATGAGGCCGGCTGCGGTCATGAGCTCGGTGACCTTGGCATTGTCGAGCGTGCTCGGATCGACCTTGGGTGCGTCGAGCTCGGCGAGCGGGGTGAGCGCGGGGTTCGCGGCTTCATCCTTGCCCACGGTGTACTCGAAGGCGTTGCCCTCGCGGAGGACCTTCTGCCCGCCCGGGCCGGTCACCCACTTGAGGAACTGCACCGCCTGCTCCTTGTGCTTGCTCGAGGCCAGCACGCCACCGCCCGAGATGGAGATGAAGGCACCGGGGTCCTGGTTGCGGAAATAGTGTACCCCGATGTTGCCGCTGTTCTCCTTGGTGTTCGCCTGATCGCCGAAGTAGTAATAGTGATAGATCAGCGCGCCTTCGACCTCACCCTTGTTGGCGCTCGCCATGGCGGTGCGGTTGCCGCGGACGATCACCGCGTTCTCCTTCATGCCCTTGAGCCAGGCAGCGGTCGCCTCTTCGCCCTTGAGCTGGAGGTAAGCTCCGACGATCGCCTGGAAGTCGGCGCCCGCGGGAGAGGCGGCCCAACGGCCCTTCCAGGCGGGATCGGCAAGCTCTTCCATCGTCTTGGGCAACGTCGAGTCGTTGAGCTTGGTGTTGTTGTAGACAAAGACCGTGGAGCGAGCCGCGATGCCTGTCCAGTGGCCGTTCGCCGGACGGTATTCGGCGGGAACTTGATCGAGCAGGTCCTGGGGCAACGGCTCGAGAAGGCCGGCGGTATCGACGAGAACCATTGCCGGTGAATTTTCGGTCAGGAACACGTCGGCCGGCGAGTTCGCGCCCTCCTGCAGGATCTGGTTGCCGATCTCGAGATCGCTGCCCTGCCGGAGGGTGACGGCAATGCCGGTCTCGGCGGTGAAGCCATCGGCCCACGCCTTGGTGAGGTTTTCGTGCTGCGCGTTGTAGACGACGATGCCTTCCTGTTGGGCGGCCGCCGGGCCAAGGCCGATGGTGGTCGAGAGGATGGCTGCAGCTGCGAGTGCTAGGTGTCGATGGATCACGTTGAAGCCCCGTCGTTCGTTGATGCGGGGTCAATCAACATATCCTGACAAAGCTGGTCAACTTTAATCATCCCACTTTGGAATGGTTCAAGAAGATAGTGATTCCGGGCCTGCGGACGCGCCAAGTACCTCGGCGACACCAGGCTCAGCGGAGGAGGCCCTCACGCGCGAATTCGGCCCAACCGCGTAGCTTGACCGCTTCATCTTCGTCATTCAACTCCGAAGCAGATGCGATGGCCCCAGCCTTGCTCCGGGTGAGCTGCCGCTTCCACGCCGCGCGGCGCCGCTTCTCGGCAGCCTGTTCCGCATCATCCGCGCGCCAGGTATCCACGAGGCCGCTGTTGAGGATGTCTTCCACGACGGCCGGATCGAATACGTGGAAGGTGATCTCGCCGCGTCCCCGTAGCCTGAGGGTGCGCGGACCAAGGCTCGGCAAGCGGCCGTCGGCCAACCACCTCCGCCGGTCCGTCGTCGAGATTCCGAGAATGTCCTCGATCTCGCGGGGGATGACCGGCCTCGTTGCGATGCGTTCCAGCGCCTTGCCGATCAGCGCCGCTGCCTTGACAAAGGCCGCGGAGGCCTCGGCCGGCATGCAAAGGGTCAGTTCGCCGCCCTTGACGCTCAGAGCCTTTTGCGACGCCTTGGGCAGATGGGAGCGGATTTCGAGGAAGAGCCCCTGCGAGCGCACCGAAGAACCCAGCCGCGCCGCATAGGGGAGCGTCCAGGCTCTCGTAAGCTTGGGATTGTCAGTCGCTTCTGCCGTCATGATGCTGAGGTAGGGGCCGCCGACCTCTGCTGCAATGCAATCTGGATGGCCTCACGTTCACGTGCTTCGATAAGCCCGTGAGTGGCCCGCAAGAAAACCTGACGCGGTCTGTCGATCGTCGAACCGCTTGTTCGTCGTGCCAGTACGGCGGCCATGGAGTCCGTCGCAGAGATAACTGGAGCAACTCGCATGCGCTATTTCATGAGCATTATCCCGCCGGCCGACCTCAAGCCCGAACACCTGTCGCAGGGGCTGATGGATGCCATGGGGCCCTGGATGGAAAAGAACCTTGCCGCCGGCACTCTGGTCTCGACCGGCGGCCTCAAGCCGGCGAGCGAGGGCAAGCGCCTCAAGGGTCACACCGGCAAGATCGCCGTGACCGATGGCCCATTCGCCGAGGCCAAGGAGGTCGTCGGCGGCTATGCGGTCTTCGAAGCACCCGATCTTGAGGCGGCGACAGCGCTCGCGGGCGAGTTCATGCAGATGCACATCGACAACGGTCTCCCCAACATCGTCCTGGAGGTGCGCGAGATCGCGGGCGGCGCGAACTACTAGGTCGCGGCTCGCCAAGGTGGAGCCGGCGGCGAACGCCGGCTCCAGAACCCTACCTACGCTCTAAGCCTTAGGTCATGGCTGAAGGGTGCGGAGGAAGGCAACGAGTGCGGCCCGCTCGTCGGCAGTGAGTCCGAGCGGTACGAGCTCGGTATGGCCGGCAGGGGCGGCGGGCGCGGCATTGTAGTGCGCGACTGCCTGTTCGAGGCTCGCGAACTGGCCGGCGTGCATGAATGGTGCTCGCTGGGCAACGCCCCTCAGAGATGGCGCCTTATAGGCACGCACCAGATCCTCGCCGGTTGTTTTCATGTAGGTGAGCTCGGCACATTCCCCCGGCTGGGCATCGCTGAATGCACCGAGGCAATTGAACGGGTTGTTCTGGACGATCGCCACCGCCGTTGCCCGGCCGGTATCCTCCGGCAGCCCCGGCACAGACGGAACCCCGGTATTGTGGAAGCTCTGGTCGGTGAGCAGCGGACCGTTGTGGCAGTTGAGACAATTGGCCTTGCCGATGAAGAGCCGCAGCCCGTCAACCTCCTGTTCGCTGAGCGCCTGCGACGGCTGCCCGCCGGCGACTGCATCGGCATAGTCATCGAACCGCGTGTGTGGCGGCAGGAGGGTGCGCTCGAAGGCGGCGATCGCCTTGCCGGCATTGCTGAACGCCCGGTCGACGGGCTCCGCATCGGGCGCGCGTCCGAAGACTGCCGAATAGTCCGCTGCGTAGTGCGCGCTCAGGATCTGCACGACCGCCGCCCGGCTGGTGCCGTGCTCGTTGCGGTTCTCGAGTGGCCCGAGCGCCTGCGCCCACTGGCTGTCTGCGCGTCCATCCCAGAACATCCAGGGACTGTAGGCGGTGCCGGCAACCGGCATGGTGCGTCGAGTCGTGGTGCCGATGCCGTGGGCGAGCGGCGTTCCGTCCTGGAACTGCCTGTCGGGCACGTGGCAGGTGGCGCAGGCGACCCTGCCATTGCCGCTCAGTCGCGTGTCGAAGAACAGTGCCTTGCCCAGCGCCGCCGCCGCAGGATCGTCGGCGACGGCGTTGGAGGGATCGGGCGGAAGCGGGGGAAGGCTGCTGAGGGACAGCGACGCTATCCGGCCGCGCTCCTCCTCGGTCCAGCCACCGCCGGCGCCGCGGGCCACAAAAAGGCCCACGGCAAGAACCGCGACGAGCGCCAGGACACCGGCCATCGGAACCAGGCGGCGCATGGCTAAAGCTTGAGGTTGAAGGTTGCGGTGTCGCCGCCGGCGGCGCCTTCGATGCCGACCGAGAGCTTCCACCACCCCGGCATGTTGAACTTGACGCCGGACGCCGTGTAGCTCCCGCCCGCTGCTTGGGCGCTCACCACGGGCACAGTGGGCAGGCCGTGGCCGTGCTGGGGCATTCCACCATCGAACGTGACGGTCGCGGCGACCGGATTGCCATCGGGTTGGGCAACAGTGATCGTCCAGGTGTGCATCTGTCCGACCGGCACCGGTTCGACGCCAGGCACGAGGGTGACGCGATAGAGCCCCGCATCTGACGGATGATCGAGGCTGTAGTCGAGGTCGGCCGGGGGCGTCATGGCCACGGCGGCGGCGATGCCGCCGGCGACCAAGAGGGCGGCGGGGATGAGCCAGAGCTTGCTGATGCGCATGGTGAGAATCCTTCGAGCGGGTGTGACGGCGCTCGAATAGACTCGCGGCGAACGTGGTGGCTTGAACGAAAGGGCTAGCAGATCACGCGACGCGTCGGCCGGTCTGCGCCGGGTGCTCGATCCGCATCGAAGTCGGGACGAGGCCGTACATGCGACGGCAGGTGCGGGTCAGGTGAGCGGAGTCGGCAAAGTTCGTCGCGTGCGCGGCTTCCGTCCAGGATGTGCCGGAAAAGCCGAGCTCGAGAGCACGGTTGAGGCGCGTCCAAAGCACGTAGGGGCGAAAGGCGATGCCCGTCTCGGAAACGAAGAGATGCCTCAGGCGCCCTTCGCTCAGTCCGGCTACGGCCGCGACCTGACTGCGCGAGAGCGGCTCGTCGATGTGCTCGGCGATGAAGGAAATGGCCGCAAGGATGCGTGGATCGGTGGTCTGCTGGCCCGCATCGGCCCCCGCGAGCCGCCCGATCAGCGCCATCGCCTCGGCGATCAGCACGTCGTCGTCCGCACCATCCTCGAAGGCGTGCGCGAGGGCGTTCACGTCGGCATCCAGCGGAACGATCGGGCCGCTGTCATAGCGCTGCAGCAGCGCACGCCCCAACGTCGTCTCGGGCTCGAAGAGCACATTGGCGAGCCGCCGGCCGGGCGCCTTGAACTCATGGAACGCGCCTGGCCTGACCAGTGCACCGCCCGGATAGCGCGTCCATGCTGTGTGTTCGGACAGTCGGAACTCCACCGGCTCGGAGAAGCCGATGGCGATCTGGATGGCATGGTGGGAATGGAGCGGCACCGGCTGGCCGGCCAGACCGATCCAGAGATTCGCCCCACCCCAGAAGATGACCCGCCCGATACCGCTCACCTGCATGAGCGGTATCTAATGAGACGCGGGGCAAGAATGCTAGCCTTCGATCCTCGAAGGGATCAGCCCGACGGAGCCCGAGCCCCTCCAACGGGCGGTCGCTGAGATCGGCGAGCAGAGACTTCGTCTCCACCGCAGTGGCACCTCGCCAGTATGGGCGGCATGAGTTAAAACGTTTGCGCTGGGCTTGAGGAGACATCGTGGCACGGGGGCTGATGCTGACCGCAGTGCGGCAGCTCGAGATCGAAGATGTTCCCGATCGTGAGCTCGCGCCTGACGAGGTGCGGATCGCGACGCTCTTTTCCGGCGTCAGCGTCGGAACCGAGCTGACGCAGTATCGCGGCACCTCGCCCTACATGAACCGCAACTGGGATGCGCAGAACCGCGTCTTTCGCGACGGTGCGCCGAGCTGGGACTTCCCAGTGCGTAACCTAGGCTACGAGGAGGTCGGCGAGGTCGTCGATACCGGGGCTTCGGTGACGCTGCTCAAGCCCGGCGACCGCGTGTTCGGCACCTGGGGCCACCGCACGCACCACGTCTGGACCGAGGCTGATGCGGCGGCGCGCCGCATGCCCGAGGGGGCTGACCCGCGGATCGGGATTTTCTCCCACATCGGCGCTGTCGCGCTCAACGGCGTGCAGGACGCCCGCATCCGGATCGGCGACCTCGTGGTGGTCTTCGGGCTAGGGGTGCCGGGACAGATCGCACTACAGGCGGCGCAGGCGTCCGGCGCGACAGTGATCGGGGTCGATCCGCTCGCCGGCCGGCGTGCGATGGCGCTGCAGCTGGGCGCCGATCGCGTGCTTGACCCGACGGCTCACGCCGTAGCCGACATCGTCAAGGGCGAGACAGGTGGACGTGGCGCCGACGCTTGCATCGAGGTGTCGGGAGTGCCGGCTGCGCTCGCCGAGGCGATGCGGACTGTAGCCTATGCCAGCCGCGTCGTTGCGATGGGGTTCTTTCAGGGCGAGACGCGTGGGCTGCACCTGGGCGACGAGTTCCACCACAACCGGATCGAGGTCATCTCGAGCCAGATTTCGGGCGTAGCGCCGGAGGCGAGCCATCGCTGGAGCAAGCTGAGGCTGTGGCAGACCGCAGTGCGGCTGCAGCACGAAGGCAGGCTCAACCTGCTGCCGCTGATCACCGACACCGTGCCGTTCGAGGACGCCCCTGCCCTGTTCGCGCGGCTCGACGCCGCTGATCCGGCGGTGCTGCAGGCAGTGCTGAGCTTTGCGCCGTGAGGGTCGGGTTCCTCGGCACCGGCGGGATTGCGGCGCGGCATGCCAAGGCAGCGCAGGCGCTTGGGCTGGAGCTCGTTGCGGCGTGCGGCCGGTCTGAGGAGCACGCTGAGGTGTTCGCGGTGCCGCTTGGCGTCCGCGCCTATGACGACTTCGCGAGAATGCTGGCGGAAACGCAGCTCGACCTGCTGATCGTGGCGCTGCCGCCCCATGCGCACAATGGACAGGTGGAGGCCGCAGCGGCGGCTGGGGTCAACCTGCTGGTCGAAAAGCCCATCGCCCTCGATCTCGCGCGGGCTCAAGCGATGGTGGATGCGAGCCGGCATGTCGTTGCGGCGTGCGGGTTCATGTACCGCTTCGGCGATGCCGTGCGGCGCTGGGATGAGCTGGATCACGGTCGGGTCGGGCACTTCGCCGGATCGTTCCATTGCAACGCGCTTCACGCGCCGTGGTGGCGCGAGCGCGCGCTGGGCGGCGGGCAGATGGTCGAGCAGCTGATCCACATCGTCGACCTCGCGCGGCAGAACCTCGGCATGCCGCAGATAGTGTATGCGCGGGCGACGAACCTCTTTCACCGCGATATCGAGCGCTACACGTCCGAGGACGTCAGTGCGATCGTGCTCGGCTACGATGATGGCCGCATCGGCGTGCTCCACGCCAGCAACGCCGCCATCCCAGGCCGCTGGATGAAGAGCTGGCAGATGGTGGCCGAGCGCGCGACGGGCCTGTTCTCGGACTGGAACATCGCGGAGATCGCGCACACTGCGTGCGAGGTGATGACCGAGCAGGTCCGCGGAACGACGGACCCGTTCATTGCTCAGCTCGAGGATGTGGTTGCTGCCATCCGCGAGCGGCGGCCACCCAAGGTGCCGATGCAGGACGGGCTCGATTCGCTCCGCATCGTGCTCGCCGCCCGCCGATCGGCCGACGAACGGCGGGAAATCGCACTGTGAGGTTCTCGATCAACGGCATCGAGCTTGAGGAATTTGTGCCGCTGGTTGACGGCGTGCCGGACGCGACGGCGCGCATGGAAGTGCAAGACGAAGATGACCACACCGTACTCACGGTCGTTCTG
>JAEZBF010000421.1 GCA_023427545.1 Pseudomonadota bacterium | reverse complement strand
CGCCGAGACTGCGGACGACGCCGAAATGAGCGAGGTCGAGCGCCGCCATCTCGCCGCCATCCAGGGCATCGAGAGCGAAGGCCTGACCCCGGCCATGCGGACCGAACTCGAAGCGCTGGAGGAAGTGCTCCACAACGCCATCGTCGCCAGCCTGCACAATCCGCTGATCGACACCAGCTATCGCCGCATCCACAACTATCTGCGAATACTGCGTCTCGACCGCAAGGTGACGCCGCCCCTGGCGCTCCGCTCCCTCCGCGAGCACCTCGCGATCGTCAAAGCCTGCCGCGCCCGTGCCCCCGACGAAGCCAGATCAGCCCTCCAGACCCACTTCGCCAATGCCATGCAGCGCAACATGGGTCTCTACTAAAGGTCGCCATCTTCCGCCGTATCAAAGAAGGTAGCCGAGCATAGTCAATGGGTTGGGAGAGCTGGTCTCAAACGGCAATAGCCTGATGTGTGCGCCTGCGTCGCCTTCGAGACGCCCCAAGGAACAGTTGCCAATAAGCATCAGCTGGCCAGTAATCTGGCGCGGAGGGCCAGTTTTCTCCACGTGACCCGTCGCGATTACTTCCACAGACCTCCCGAATCTGGTCATGTTAGGCGGGGTGTTCGGTTCATCTGAGGGAACCGGTCGGTTTGGCGGGGTGCGGCATGAGTACGAAGTTCTCGATTAGATTGCTGGCGTTGGGCGGTATGGCGGCAGGGGTGCTTGGACTCGCCACTGGCAGCGCCTCAGCCCAGGTGATCCCGCCGGAAATCCAGGCCTCCATCAACGCAACGACGACCGCCGTGATCAGTGCGGTTACCCGCCCCACAAGCCCCTTCGTGACGGGGATTGCCGCCGAGATACAACCGAACACCTGCGGCGCGGCTCCGTGGGTACGTGGCAGCGGCGGGCTGGTCTCCTCGACGACCGCCGGGGCAACCGTCGATGTGCGCTACGGCAGCGCGCTGGTTGCCGCTGATGTCGGTTGCTTCAACATGAACGGCAGCGGCTTCGACCTCACGGCCGGCGCTGAGCTCGGCAAGCTCTGGGCCACCGGCAACCAACCGGCAACGCCCTCCGCCTATGCCACGCTCGATCAGACTTTCCTCGCCGGGTACATCACGGCCGCCAAGGGCGGTTTCGCCGGTGATGTGGAGGTGCGGCGCGAGTGGAACACCTTCACCGCCCAAGGCCTGGGTGGCGTCGGCATTCCAGATGGCACTCAGCTCAATGTCGATCGCACCATCGTCAATGCCGGGGCGAGCTACGCAATACCGTTCGCCAACAACTTCTCGTTCATACCGGCAGCCGGCCTCAGCTACCTGCATACCGACGCAGCCTCCGTCACTCTTCCAGCCGGCACTGCCTCCATCGCTGCCGATGATGGGCTCATCGGCTATATCGGCGCGACACTGGCAACCACCATCGTTCTGCCCGATCAGGCCTCTGCACTGCAGCCTTTCGCGACGGCGACGTACTATCATGACTTTGGGACGGACCTGACAGGCACCTTCACACCCGCCGGCGGCGGCGCCCCGATCACCGCTCAACTCTCTGGGCTGGGTGACTACGGTGAGCTGAGCCTGGGCATCAACTACGTCAAGGTCTTGGACGGCCCTGGGGCACCGAGGCAGTTCAGCGCGACCTTGCGTGGCGATGCCAAGTTCAACGGCACGTTCCACGGCTTCAACGTCACGGCGCAGGCCCGGCTCCAGTTCTGAGGCCTGACGCCAGTAGGCTCCAGGCGATCCGCTGGCAGCCAGATCTTCACCAGCTAGCTGCCCGCCGGTGCTTCTCTAAAGCGGGCCGAAGAGCGTCCCCCACTCTGGGCGCGCTGAGCGTGTTGGCGCAAGGCTGCTTCGATATTCCAGGCCTAGGTCGCTTCTAAGGTAGGGGTTCATCGCTACGAGGTCGAGCGCCGTAACGCGGCGGCGGACTCGGATGTGTTCTGACGACTTCGAGTATGGCTCGCAACCACTCGACGCAAGCGCAGCGATGGCAGGTCTAGGCGTGGCACTTTTGACCCCTACCTACTATCGCAAGGAGTTGGCGATGGCCGCTTGATCCAGCCGTTCCAGGAAGTGATCCCGCGGCCGGCCGCAACATTCTTTAAATCAACCGGAATTGGATCGTCGCTGAGGCAGCAGTGGACGACTGAGGGAACGTTGCCGTGGGCGATGCGCCTGAAGGACCACTAGTACCAGGGCGCGTTACCGAGACGCATCAGTTCGGACTAGGACGAACTCCATCCAAATTAACCCGATCTGGTGATTGTCGCCGGGTCTCCGAAGGACATGATGCTTGCTTCTCAGGAGGCCCGATCATGATGAACTTAAGAGCTGCGGCGCTTGCAGGTGCAATTTCACTGGCCATTTTCCCGGCGCTTGCGATGGCTGGCCAACCAGACGACAGAAATCCCAACTCCCCCGGATTGGGATGGGGACCGGGGGGCAAGCCCTCGGTCGGCGCTCCCGGGCCGATAGCCGGTGCCGGACTGCCATTCCTTGCCGGTGCAGCCATTGGCTACCTCGTCCTGCGGCGCCGCAAACGCAACTCGCTCTCTCGGCCGGACTAGGCTGGTCGCGAGTTTGTGGTGGCTCGGTACAGTAAGGGAGTACGGGCTGCAGCAGCATCTGCCCGTAGCACGCATTAGCCCGGCATACCTGTCGCGTGGCCGGTTCTTCGCTGCCCTTGTCGTTATCGGCTTCGCCAACGGAATAAGTGAGAACGTCGCGAGGAATGTCGCAGATTACGGCTGGTTCGATGCCCTCCTGGGCATGTCGGGCATCAGCGTAATCGTCTGGGGAGCCCTGCTCGCTGTCCTGTTTCTCCTGGAGCAGGATCGTCCTACCCCCATCCGCCGGGTGGACGTCGCTGTGGCTATCGGCGTCGCCGTTGCGTTCCTGCTCCCTATCCCGGACTTGAGCTGGTTGGCTCTCGATGGCCTCGCCTTTCTCATGATGTTGACCACCACCGGTCCCGGCAGAAGAGCGGCGGCCATCTTGCTGGCGCTCACCATCCCCATGTTCTGGGCAAGGATCGCAATGGCGGCGCTGGGAGGCTACATCCTTGAAATTGATGCAACCTTCGTCGCATGGATCGTAGGTACTCCGAGACAAGGCAACCTCGTTCCCTTCGCCGACGGCAGCGGCTCACTTTGGATCGCACCGGCCTGCTCTTCGTTCGCCAATGTCTCTCTGGCAGTACTCGGCGTTGTTACCCTCCTCCACTGGAGCGACCGGAACTGGTCAACGACAGCTATTCTATGGGGTGCAATTGCTTGCCTGGTCGTCATCGCTCTTAACACGCTGCGCATTGGCCTGATCGGGCTATACCCGGCAGAATACGAACTGCTCCATGGAGCCGTGGGCAGCAACATAGCGTCCTGGATCAGCACCGCGGCGATCCTCGGGCTCGGTTATTACGGGACAAGCCGCAGTGCGCCCGCCTGACCTTAGGCTAGTTCTTGTGGCGCTGCTGGGATTGAGCCTGACGGGAAAGGCGATAGGCAGTTTCGATCTGCGTGAAGTGTCTGGCCCACAGGATGTGTCCGTGTTCCTGCACGCCATTGGATACTCAGGTCCCGATGGCGGTCTCTCGCATGGCACTCAACTCAACGTGACACGCGACGCCTGGACGCGAGCGAGCCGAGGAAGTTGCCTGATTGAGGTGGCGCAGGTCTCGCCGCAGGGTTGGGAACGTGATGCAGTCAGGGAATATGCCGGGAGCAATAGGCTCGCGTATTTCTACGAGGGTGGCGTATATCCCGAGCACCCGGTCGGGCGAGCTATGACCGACTACTACTTGGCACGCGTGAAGGGGTATCTACACATTCCCTTCAACGCCCCGCGGGTATGGGCGGTCGTTGCCGGACCGCAGTGCCCCGACCCGCTTCTGACCTCGTGGTTCGATTCCGGCAGCATCGGTTGAGGGCGTCTGCCAGCGCTGCGCTAGGCTGGTTCGCACGGCGGTTGGCGCTACGCTGCTACTGAGGTGCGCTCCACGTCGAATATCGCCGCCCGCTGGACCAAAAGTCATCGGCCATGTTGCGGTGTGCTCCAACCCATCCCGGCACCTTTCACAATCTGCGCACCACTCATGTGGTGATTTTGGTCGTTCTCCCTCCCGACCTCCGGGTGGTGGAACGGAGTCCTTGATGCAGGTGGGGGCATGACGCAGTCCCCTGCCCCACCCCACGCGACTTCAGGGTCGGGCTCCGTCCTAGACCAGTGCCATGCAGAAGCTCGCCCAAGCCGCCATGAGCTCGCGCCGCTTGTCCAGGAAGTCAGTCCGGCGGTAGGCGAGCTCCACAGCATCACCGGTAGCGTGGCGCCTACGGGATCAAGTGCACCCCGCATTTCGGCATGGGCATGGTCGCGCTCGTGGTGGTCGCCGATGCGCCCGCCAACCTGGATCAGATCGAAGCCGCAAAGACGCCGAAGAAGGCGCACGAGCGGCTCGAGGACATCGCTGAACAGATCGACGACTAGGCGGCGTCGCAAAGAACCCCTTAGGGGCACCCCTCGCTGGGGCGCCCTTCTCTTTTCACTCGCTAGGGCTCGAGATTGATCTCGCTCGCGAGCCGCACCAATTCTTGTAGCGGGAATGGGGCGATCGCGATTGACCGCCCCAGCGTGTGCGTGAGCTAAGCAGCGAGCTTCAGCCAGCTCGGCGCGATCGCAGTGCCGCGGCCAAGGCCGTAGCCGAAGCGGATGTTCAGCATGCCAACCGGTTCGAGCAGCCGGGCTCCATCAAGTGCTCCGACGGTTTCCACACCGAAGCCTGCTGCCCTGGCTAGGCCGGCAACCGCATCCACGGCGGCTTCGTCGTTGCCAGCAAGGAACACTGGCACCTCTGCGGTCGACGCAGTCGGCCCTTCGAACACTCCGGCAAAGATCGTGTTCAAGCCTTTCACCACCTTGGCGTGCGGCGCGGCCTTCTGGATTTCCTCGGCGGCTGACGTGGTGTGACCAATCTCCAGGCCAGAGTAGTCGGATTTGACTGGGTTCGTCATATCGACCACCACCTTCCCGTCGAGAGCGGCTGAGCCGGCAAGTTCCAACGCCGCATCATAAGGTAGCGCCAATACCACCACGTCGGCAGCCTTGATGGCCTCTTCGTAGCTGGCCACCTTGACGCCGCCGCCAATCGTTGCCGCGAAGGTACCGGCGGCAGCAGTGTCCCGGCTGCCAAGGACCAGATCGGTCTTACCGGCGAGACGCCTGGCAAGGCCCTTGCCCATGTTTCCAAGACCCAGAATTGAGGTGATCATCCCAATGCTCCTTCTGTTTCGACTGTGATGACCACTAGATAAGGACTAACGTGGTGCTTTAGAATATAATCATCTCTAGCTTCAGAATTGCATGAACGTATCGGATCGTTGAATGGCGACGTTGATCAACCTGAAGACCTTCGTTTCAGCCGTTAGGGCGGGCAGTTTCGCCGCCGCGGCCCGCCAGCTCGCGATTTCGCCCGCCATGGTTGGCCGTCGCATCGACGCGCTCGAACGCCACTACGGCGCAAGGCTCATCGAGCGCACGACCCGCAAGCAGCGGCTCACCCCTCTCGGTGAAGCATTCCTCGCCCAGGCCGAGACGGTGCTCACCGAATTAGCCGAACTCGACGAGATGACCAGTCAGGAGCCAGGCGCTCTGGCTGGTCGCATCCGCGTTACGGGACCAGCAACTCTTGGCATCCACCGACTAGCCGCAATCACCGCCCACTTCTGCGCTGCCAATCCCGCCGTTACCGTCGAGATGAACCTAGGCGACCGTCGCAGCGACATCGTCGCCGAAGGCTACGATCTTGCGGTGCGAGTAGGCGATCTTCAGCCTTCGGCGATGGTCGTACGTCGGGTGGGCACGTACCGGTTTCGGGTCTGCGCCTCGCCGGCCTACCTCGCTGGACACGGTACGCCGGAAGCGCCCGATGAACTGCGCGACCACAGCTGCATCCTCAATCTCAACATGGAGCCCCGGAACCGCTGGTCGTTTGTCGCAACGGACGGAACCGTGGTGACGGCCGATGTAACGGGCACGCTGCAGATCGACAACGGCGAGGCCCTGCTGGCGGCGGCGCTCGCGGGCGCCGGCATCGTCTATCTGCCTCAGGGTCTGGTGGCCGACGCCATCGATGCGGGCCACCTGGTGGAGCTCTTTCGGGACTGGGAGAAGATCACGATGCCTATCCAGATCCTGCACCCGGGGCGACGCCTCGTGCCCCGGCGGGTCCTCGCCTACATAGATGCCCTCGCCGACGGATTACGGGAATAGGCGCGCCGCAGAGCGTCGCCGGAGCCCTGCTGCCCGCTACCCGGTTGTTGACGGCGCCCGTCAGCCCTTCCCCGCCCCCCCGCGACCCACCTTCTCGCGTCGTCGAAATTCGAGTCGCGGACTCTGCGACCCTTATTCTGCCTCGTGCGTTGTCATGGAACTCACAGTGGATGCGCGAGCCGCGGGAGGATCGAATGCCTGATTTCACTGTCGGCTATTTTGTAGGCAGCCTTGCGA
>JAEZBF010000331.1 GCA_023427545.1 Pseudomonadota bacterium | reverse complement strand
TCGGCGGTCTTGTCGCTGTCGGCGTTGACGGCGATGTCCGCCTGGGCGATCATCCCGCAGCACGCCCCGTCGGCGTCGACGACGGCGACGCGGCGTATCTGGTGCTGTTCCATCATGTTGCAGCATTCCTCGATGGACGTTTCGGGCGTGACCGTCATCACGTTCACGGTCATCGCGTCGGCCGCCGTGAGGTCGAGCGGGTTTCGCCCCTCCGCCACGGTGCGGATGGTGATGTCTCGGTCGGTGATCATCCCGACCGGCTTCCTGCTTTCGTTACCGTCGACGACGGGGATCGCCCCGCAATCGCATTCCTTCATCATCTTCGCGACCTCGGCGAGCGGCGTGTCCGCAGTGCAGCAGGCCGGGCCGGCAGTCATAACTTCCTTGACGTTCATTTCTAAAGATCCCCCTTTTCGTAACTACTTTGCGGAGCTTGTCTGCTTTCGGCCGCCCCTGTTGATACACTTTCGGAAAGGTAACGTACCGAATCGAAGCAAAAAGGTCCGACCCATCTGATGACTGCAAAGAACGTTCCACCGACACTGCCCGGCCGCGTGGTCGGCCGAGAATTTTACGAACGCACCGACACGCTCTCGGTCGCACGCGACCTTTTGGGCAAACTCCTGGTCGTGCCGGACGAGCGGGGGCGCCGCGTTTCGGGGATGATCGTCGAACTGGAAGCCTACATGGGCGTCACGGACAAGGCCGCCCACAGCTACGGCGGCCGCCGCACCGCGCGCAACGAGGTGACCTACGGCCCCGGCGGGCACGTTTACGTTTTCTTCATCTATGGGATGTATTACCAGCTCAACTTCGTGCTCGGGCCGGAGGAACACGCCCACGTCGTGCTGATCCGTGCGGTGGAACCGGTCGAGGGGATCGACGCGATGCGCTCGCGCCGCGGCGAGATGAAGGACCGCAACCTGACGTCCGGCCCCGGCAAACTCTGCATCGCCTACGCGATCGACCGCACGCTCAACGGCGCCGACCTCTGCGGCGACCGCATCTGGGTCGAAGAATACCGCTCGTTCGCACCCGATGAGGTCTCCGTCGGCAAACGCATCGGCATCGACTACGCCGAAGAGGACGCGGAAAACCCCTGGCGGTTCTGGGTGACGGGGAACCCATACGTCAGCAAGACGCCCAGGCGGAAGGAGCCGTTCATTTCGGGAAAGAGTGAATAATTGGTAAATTTAGAGTTTATGACCGAAACGAAAGTGCAGAAGGTGAAGCCGGATATCCGTGCGATCACGCGTCTTGTGCCGCCGAGCGGCAACCTCGTTCAGGGGCAATCGGAGCTGCCGATAAACCCGCAGCTCGCCGCCGAAGCGGCAGCGATAATAGCCGCCAGCCAGAACCATTACGGCGGCAGCGAGGGGGACGCGGACCTGCGAAAGGCGGTCGCGGCGAAGATAAAACGATTCAACAACATCGACGTCGACGCGGACGCGAGGCCTTTCGAGGTGATGGTGACGAACGGCGGCACGGGAGCGTTGATCGGGATCGCCCAGGCCTATCTGAGGGGCCGCTCGGCGCTGGTGTTCGAACCTTATTACCCGTATCACAGGCGCATTCTGGAAGAATTCGGCGGCAAGACCGAGGCGTTCGAGCTGGACGAGAATCTGACATTCGAAAAGGACGCATTGCTGGCCCGCTGCGAGGATCTGAAGAACCGGAGCGAGTTTCCGCTGCGGGCGATCATCGTCTGCACGCCGGCGAACCCGACGGGGAAGGTCCTTTCGCAGACGGAACTGGAGGCGATAGCGGACGTGGCGAAGGAGCTCGACCTGCTCGTCGTCTCCGACGAGGTGTACGAGCATTACGTGACGGGGGAGAACCCGCACACGCCGATCGCGTCGCTGCCGGATATGAAGGAGCGGACCATAACGGTCAATTCGTTCTCGAAATCGTGGAACATCTCGGGCTGGCGGCTCGGCTACGCATACGGCAAGGGCGAACTGATCGCCCCGATCAACAACGCCGCGAACGTCATCTACGTTTGCCCCGCAACGCCGCTGCAGGCCGCACTGGCGAAGGTGCTGATGGCGGACGACAGCTATTACGAACGCCTGCGCGAGACGTTCGACGCGAAGCGGCAGCGGTTTTCCGAGGGCATACGCGAGCTCGGTTTCGACATCTACGATTCCGGGTCGGCGTTCTACCTCTGGGCGAGGATCCCGGAAGGTCACCGGGACGCGATCGCGTTCAACGAAATGCTGATGCGCGAGGCCGGCGTCGGGATGACCCCTGGCAGCGCCTTCGCCGACAGCGACACCTGGGACGCCCACGTCCGCATCTGCATCGCCCGCGAGGACTCGATCCTAGACGGCGCGTTGGAAAAACTGCGTTCGGTTCTGAGTTAGTAGGGGCTGATCAGCGGGATCTTTCTGCGGCCGTGCTTGCGGTAGACGAGGAAATCACTGTCTACCGTGAACACGGCCGCGTCACCGTGGATCTCGCTCATGCGGACGAGGCATGCATCAGCAAGTGACATCGGAAGGTCGGAGTACTTGTCCATTAGGTTTCGCACCGCCGAGATCTCATTCGATAAGTTGAATTCGATCTTGAGATAGCCGCCTTCGATCAGTTTCAACAGCTTTTGCTCACCGCCGCGCAATCCCCTTAGGAGAAAGCTCGCCTCGGCGATGACGGCCTCACAGGTCAGCAGCGGCGGCCGGAAACGAGTTGCTTGTTCGGCGGCCCATTTACTTCATTGATCATCAGCTCGAATGAGCCCAACGATCGGCCCGGTATCCGCGAGAAGGCCCGTCATCTTTTAGCTGAGTTCCTGCGACGAGCCAATGCGGCTCGTTCGGCCGCTTTCGTTCCAAAGCCTTCCATGTGCGCTTTGTTCGTAGAAAGATCAGGCGGGCCGCCTTTGACCGATCCGATAATATCAGCAGCAGCCTCGGCGAAACTGATGAACCGTTCTTCGGCCTGCTTCGGCGTAG
>JAEZBF010000364.1 GCA_023427545.1 Pseudomonadota bacterium | reverse complement strand
GCATTGGCCACCGCGAGGCGCAGCCGCGAGTTGAAGGCCGGGTCGGGCGCGCCGAGCTTTGCGGCGACGGTGATTTCGCGGGCAAGCTTGGAAAACACCTTGCTGCGGGCAGCGTCGCTCTTGCCCTTGCGGTGCATGATGTTCTTGGCGTGCGAATGGCCGGCCATGCGGCGTTCCCCTCGTCGGATTTCGAATTTTCGGTCGCGGCTTATAGGCGAGCGTGCGCCGGAAATAAAGCAGCCGCCTAGACGAAGTCCGGCAGCGACTGCGCCAGCCCACCTCCGATCCGGACGGCCGAGAGCCGCTTCACGAGGCCAGTCGCCGGGTCGGTCTCGATCGCCACGCCGCAGAGCGTCGCCTCGCCTTCCGCCGGCGTGAAGCGGCCTTGCGGCACCCCTGTCAGGAACCGGTTCAGCGGCTCGTCGGCGTCCACCCCGATGACCGAGTCATAGTCGCCGCACATACCCGCATCCGCCATCAGCGCCGTGCCGCCCCTTAGGATGCGATGATCGGCGGTCGGGATGTGAGTATGCGTCCCGACCACGAGCGACACCCGTCCATCGAGGAAATGCCCCATGGCCTGGATTTCCGACGTCGCCTCGGTGTGGAAGTCGACCACGACCGCATCGGCCTGCTCGCCCAGCGGACATGCCGCGACCGCCGCCTCCACCGCGCGGAACGGGTCGTCGATCGGCTCCATGAACACCCGGCCCTGCGCGTTGATCACCAGCACCCGGTACCCGCCTCGCGTCTCGACCAGCGCCGCGCCCCGCCCGGGCGTCCCGGGTGCCATGTTGATCGGCCGCACCAGCGTTGGTTCGCGCTCGATATACGTGAGCGTATCGCGCTGATCGAAAGCGTGATCACCGAGCGTCACGACGTCGGCGCCCGCCGCCTTGAGCTCGCCGAAGTGCCCCTCGGTCAGCCCGCGGCCGTGGCTGGCGTTCTCGCCGTTGATGATGACGATGTCGAACCCGTAGGTCGCGACCAGCCCCGGCAGACGGGCAGTGATCGCGTCGCGCCCGGAGCGGCCGACGACGTCGCCGAGAAACAGTAGCCTCATGCCGCGGCACCCGACCCGAACATCCGCACGCCAGCTTCGGTGACGACTGCATCGAGCGGCACGTCGTGCTCGGCCCGCGGGATATTCTCGAGCTCCTGGAGCGCGAACGCGAAGCCGATAAGCACCGGCCGGCGTACCAGCGCCGCCAGTGTCCGGTCGTAATACCCGCCGCCATAGCCCAAGCGCGTTCCGTGGGCATCGAAGCCCAGTAGCGGCATCAGGATGTAATCCGGCACCGCCAGCGGGGCGGTCTCGGGCGGCGCCCGCGTACCGAACCCGGCGGGATAGAGCGGCGCGCCCTCCTCCCAGAGCCTGAGCTCGAGCGGCAGCTCGTCCCCGGCGACCACCGGAAGGCAGACGGGCTGGCCGGAGTCCATCAGCCGCGTGAGCACCGGCCGGCAGTCGAGCTCATCGCGGATCGGCCAATAGGCGGCGACGCCGGCGCCTTTGGGCAACTGGAAGGCGGAAAAGAAGAATTCGGCAGCGGCCTTGGCCGCGGCAGGACGCTGGCTCTCTGGGAAGCGCGCCCGCTCGGCTAGAGCGCGGCTGCGCAGCGCGGACTTGGCCGCTTCGATCGACTCGTCAAGCATGGCCGCCCGTGCGGAAGAAAGTCATGTGCCGCCCTGGCCGTGGGATCGTGATCCCGGGAACCTACTTTCGTAGGTGGGCGCCGTATGTCCGAACCCACGGGTCCGGTCAGGGACAGCTCCCAAAGGATCAGTAAGGCCCCGGGGAAATAGGATCCTACACGCGCCGGGCAGCGTCTGCGAATATAGGGGCTCTCGAAGCACCGTGCAAAGGAATCCGGCTCCGGAACTCACCGCAACGGAGCGGATTGTGATCGCGGGAAAAAGGAGCGGCAACACGGGTGTTCGGACGTCTGGCGGCATCGGTGATCCTGATCGCGGGCATGGCGGCTGCACCCCTACGCGCCGAGGAGTCCCCCGAACCCACTCGGTCATGTGCAGCCCTCGTTTCCTCTCTCGGGCCTGACCGCATCTGCATCGGGCAAAAGACCTATTTCACCGACGTCTGCAGCGCGATCGGACGCCTTGCCCGCGAGTACCGGCTGCCCGAAGGTTATCTCGCGCGCCTGATCTGGCAGGAGAGCCGCTTCGACCCCAGCGCGATCAGCCCGGCGGGCGCGCAGGGCATAGCCCAGTTCATGCCCGGCACGGCGCGGCTGCGGGGCCTCGGCAACGCATTCTCCCCCGCGGACGCGCTCGCCCGCTCCGCCGACTACCTCCGTTTCCTCGTCGACAAGTTCGGCAATCTTGGGTTGGCGGCCGCGGCCTACAACGGCGGCGAAGCACGCGTTTCAGGCTGGCAGAACGGCGGCTGGCTCGCCGGCGAAACCCGCAACTACGTGATGATCATCACCGGCGTTCCGGCCGAGAGCTGGCTCGAGGGCAACGTCGACGACCCCGACTTCTCGCTGCAGCCCGACAAGCCATTCGACGAGGCTTGCATCGAGATGGCGAACACCCGCCCGATGCCGCGCCTCGCCTTGCCCTCCGGCACCTGGAAACCGTGGGGCGTGCTCATCGCCCAGGCCTTCTCCCCCAAGGTCGCGATGACCATGTTCGAGCGCCAGAAGAAACGCTTCCCCAAGCTCTTCGGAAACGACCCCCCGCTCGCGCTCGGCGTGAAAAACCCCAACTTCGGCAACCGTCTGCGCCACTCAGTTCAGCTCGGGCGCGACTCCCGCAAGGAAGCCGAAGCGCTCTGCGCCAAGCTCCGCCAGGCCGGCGGCAGCTGCATCGTGGTGAAGAACTAGAGTGCGTTGATCCAGTCGCTGCTGCCGTGCAGAACGCGAAGGATCAACACGTCCTCGTCTTCGATAATGTAGACGATGACGTGCGCCATGTACGTGTAGAGCCGGACCGGTGGCCGCACCTCGGTGCGTTCGCGAGCCATGCGCGGGTTGGCGGCTAGCCTGTACAGCGCCTCGCCTAGCCCTGAAACGTAGTCGTCGGCCTTCGCAAGGCCGTATCTCTCCGTTCCAAATCGAAAGAGTTCGACAACGTCGGCATCAGCAGCCGCCGTTGTTCTAAACACCCACCTGTGCCTTCTTGGCCGGCGCTTCGGCTCGGCTTCGTGCGTGCGCCTTAAGCTCATCCCAGCTCAGGTCGCTGATCCCGCTGGCGAGCGCATCGTCGACGATCGCCTGCAGCTTACCGGCAGCCCAGCGCCGCTCCTACGCGCGAACGAGGTCCCTCATGTAGTCGGATGAATTGGCATACCGTCCGCTCTTGACCTGCTCCTCCACCCACGCCTTCATCTGATCGGGCAGTGAAATGTTCATCGTCGCCATGGCGCTCTCCTTTGCGCATACGATGGCATAGATTGGCAAACTTTGCCATCACTCCACGTCGGCGATGCTTTCGATAAACGTCTTCTTGGCCGCCGTGTACTCCGCCCGCCGGTCGGCGAACCGCTGCGCCAGGTCGACCTTCAGCGCTTCGTAGCTAGCGGCGAGGCTCGGGTCCGCCCGCATCTTGTCGCGGAACCGCAGGTTGCGCGTCCAATGGAAACCGCCATGCACCACGCCATGGACGAGGTGCGTGCGCGGCTCACCCAGGCCGAACAGATGGTCGTCGGGCACCATGTCGGTCCCCATGTACTCGTAGCCCAGCGCCTGCATCGGCGCGATCAGGGCCAGGCCATCCTCGAAGCGCCGCAGCCCGACCAGCAGGTCGAGGATCGGCTTGGCCTTGATACCCGGGATAGACGTGCTGCCGAAATGCTGGATATCGACGACCAGCGGCCCGATCGTCGGCCAGAGCCGCGCCCGCTCTTCCTCGTAGAGCCGCGACCAGTTCGCGTTGCTGTCGGCAAGCGCAACTGTGCCCTTGGCAAGTCCGAGCGGAGCGGCCGGCGCCAAGGCGCTCAACCCGCAGCCGATCCGGTTTCGTCGATGTCTCGCGCGATCGCCTCGATCTTGCGGGCCGCCTCCGTGAGCCGGCTGGCGAGGCGCTGCTCGAGCTGCTCGGCTTCGGCGGAGACGTCCTGGCCCGCCTGCGTCAGGTCGGCGACGTCCTGCTGAAGCTGCGCGATCCGCCGCTCGGCCGCATCGAGCTCGTCGAGCACCGAGATGCCGGCCATCACCGTGAGACGGTTGTCGCCGATCTCCCCGAAGTTGCCCTTGAGCGCATCTATGCTGTGGTTGAAGCGATCGGCGAGGCCGAGCAGGTGCTCCTCCTGTCCCTCCTCGCAGGCCATCCGGTACTTGCGGCCGTTGATCTCGACGTTTACCTCGGGCATCGGCGGTTCCTCACTTCTGCAGGACCTCGCGCACCGCTTCCATGGCGTCGACCAGCCGGCGCGAGACTTCGCCGGCGCTGTCGTCCAGCCGCTTGGCCCGAGCGGTCTGCTTTTCCAGCTCGCTCTGGTACTTCGCCCGCTCGGCGAGGAGCTTCTGCGTATCGGCCTCGATCCGGCTATGCGCGCGCATCCGGCCATTGAGGCTGCGTACGCTCGCTTCGAGCCGCTGCAATGCCCGGTCGAACCGCGCCGCGGCCGCGTCGAACCCCTCTTCCGATGTGCTGGTGTCCGTCACTGTGGCACCCCGCTCGCCGCTTCGAATCCGGCATCGATGATAGGCCCGTGCCCACCGGCGCCGCAACCGCCCCGTCATTGACAGGGTAAGGGGACCTGATATCTGTGCGACCCGCTCCGGCAGGCCGTTTTCTCGGGCGATCCGGTTCTTTTTTTCCATCGCATCGGGCGGGAACCAGATGAACGAGATCATTCAGCGCGACGACCTTGCGAACGCCATCCGCTCGCTGTCGATGGATGCTGTCGAAAAAGCCAACTCGGGCCATCCCGGGCTGCCAATGGGCTGCGCCGACATCGCTACGGTGCTTTTCACCAGAGTCATGAAGTTCGATGCGGCCGATCCGAAGTGGCCGGACCGCGACCGCTTCATCCTCTCGGCCGGCCACGGCTCGAAGCTGCTCTATTCTGCGCTCTACCTGCTCGGATACACCGACGCCACGATCGATGAGATCAAGAACTTCCGCCAGCTCAACTCCAAGACCCCCGGTCACCCCGAGTACCACTTCCTTCAGGGCATCGAGTCGACCACCGGCCCGCTCGGCCAAGGCGTCGGCAACTCCGTCGGCTTCGCCGTCGCCGAAGCCAAGCTTGCCGCCGAATTCGGCAGCGACATCGTCGACCACCACACCTGGGTGCTCGCCGGCGACGGCTGCCTCATGGAGGGGATTTCGCAGGAGGCGATCTCCCTCGCCGGCCACCTCAGGCTCAACAAGCTGACCCTTATCTGGGACAACAACGGCATCACCATCGACGGCCACGTTTCCAACGCGGATTCGACCGACCAGCACGCGCGCTTCCGCGCCTGCGGCTGGCACACTATCGCGGTCGATGGCCACGATCAGGCGGCGGTGGAGAAGGCACTGCTCGAGGCCAAGGCCTCCGACAAGCCGACGATGATCGCCGCAAAGACCACCATCGGCTTCGGCGCCCCCAAAAAGGCGGGCACCGAGAAGGTCCACGGCTCCCCGCTCGGCGCCGAGGAACTGGCCGCTGCCAAGCAGGCGCTCGGCATCATCTACCCAGCCTTCGTCGTGCCTAACGAGATCATCTCGGCCTGGCGCGCGGCCGGTTCCCGCGGCGCCGCCG
>JAEZBF010000325.1 GCA_023427545.1 Pseudomonadota bacterium | reverse complement strand
CCCATCATCCGCTGGAGGTTCTCACCGGCCTGCTGGATTTGCTCGCCGGGGCTGCCGCCGAGGGAACCGGTGATAAGGGCGGGGCGGGGAGCATCATCGTCGTCGTCGCTCATCGTGGGCAGCGAGGCGGTGTCGATCCCGAGTTCGGACGCCTTGTCGGCGAGCAGCTTTACGTACTGGTGCTGCTCGGTCAGCACCTCCTGCTGCTGGGCGAGCTCTTGAAGCTGCAGGTTGATGTCACCGGCCTGCGCGTAGTGCCGGGAGTGCAGCCGATCAACCTCCACCCGCAGCTGCGCGATGCGGTCCTCGTAGGCGCCGAGGACGAGATCGTTCTGGCCGCTCATCAGACCGGCAATGTCCGGGCTCATCATAAAGGCGACGGCGGTGATGACGTTGGTACCGAGGAGGCCGGCAAAAAGACCATAGAAGAGACGCGGGCTGACCCCCGTCTGCCCTGCGGGCGCCTTGGGGTCACGACTGAGGATGAGGGAAGGAGACTTACGAAGCACTGAGACTCTCCGAACGCCTGGAACGCAGTGGAGAGGATGGAACGTTAAGGTTAACGGACGGCAAAGGCCGGTATGTGGCCCTATTTGCTGACTTTCAGCTCACGAAAAGGTCCTGGCGAGAGTGCGTGCTGCCTCGAGCATTGCCACGGCGTGACCCTTGATGCGGCGTACGGGATAGATGCCCGCGATGGTCCCGTCGGGCGCTATGAGGAAGCTCGTCCGGTGGATACCGATGTGGGCGTGGCCGAAGGTCTTCTTCTCGCCCCAGACGCCGTAGGCGCGGCTGACAACGAGGTCTGGATCGGCGGCAAGCGTGACGGTCAGATCATGTTTGTCCCTGAACTTGCAATGCTTTTCGACGGGATCGGGGGAGACTCCGATGACCGTGGCGGGGATCGCGGCGAAATCGGCGACGACCGCGCTGAACTCGATCGCCTCGACGGTGCAGCCCTCGGTGTCGTCCTCGGGATAGAAGTAGAGGATGACGGGGTGGCCGCGATGTTCCGAAAGGCGGAAGATCGCGCCGCTGTCGGTGGCGAGCTCGAAATCGGGGGCGGCATCGCCGACCTGCAGGTGAGTAGCCATTACTGGTGCGCCGCCGAAAAGCTTGTTTGCCCCGGCCATATTGCAGCCGGTATCCTCAGGTACAAGATCGGCTGCACCGGTCGATTCTCGGGATGATCCCGAAGCAGACGCAACGCGCCAACCCGGACACCAGTGAAGCCGACTCCAGCACCAGGTCAGACCAAGCGGAACCGGGCGCTGCTGAGAGCTATCGGCCGGGCAGCGCTATGGACGACGATGCTGCCGATCGTGGCGCTCGCCGTGATCTACGTCGCCCTGTTGTTCACGCCGATCCCGCTGCCGTTCCTGCGCGAGCAGGTGCAGGGCGCGGTGTTGAGTGCTCTTCCGCCCAGCAGCAGGCTGGCGCTGGGCGACATGGCGCTGGCTCTCGAGGGAGGCACGTGGCCGGTCCTGCGGTTCAGCCCCGTCGAACTCACCGACGTCAAGAGCGGCGCCAAGGTCGGGATGCAGGCGCTGGAGGTAGGGTTCTCCCCGGTCCGTGCGATTGTCGGGCAGCCCGGCGTCACGGTCACGATGGTGGCGCCGCGCATCCAGATCAACCAGGACCTGTTCGGTCCGCACCTGGCCAACTTCGAGATCGAGACAGACCCAGCGACCGGGATGCCGACGGTGCGCGTGCTCGAAGGCGAGGATGTCACGCCGTACGTGGGCATCCGCTCGGAGGGTGTCGACGTCCAGGGGCAGCTCCCGGGCGGCGAGCCGACGGTGATGCGGTCGGACAACGACTGGCTGGTGTACAACCTCGAGGCAGCGCAGCAGGGGCTGGCGACAATCGTCCAGCAGGCGCAGCAGGGGCTCTTCTCGCGGCTCGTCATTCGCGACGGCATCCTCGAAATCAACGACAAGCTCTACCAGCGCTTCCGGCCGTTCTACGGGATCAAGCTCGACCTCAGCCCTGGCGCTGATGCGGGTTCAGTGACCGGCACGTTCGATGCGGAGTTCGCAGGCTCGACCATGCACGGGACCGTCGAGCGCCTGCTCGATGCGGACGGCAGCGCACGGCTGCGCGCGGACATTTCCAACTTCGACTTTGCCTCCTTCGTGCCGTTCATCAACGATCGCGACGCCATCATCGCGGTCGAGGGCGCCGGGGCGGTGTCGATGGACCTCGCCTACGCCGCCGACACGGGCAAGCTCGCCGACGGCACGTTCCGCGTCGACATGACCGGGACCGAGCTGCGGATCGAGAAGGACCTGTTCCCGATCGCGACCAGCATCATCAAGGTAAACTGGGCGCCCCAGGACAGCACGTTCACCATGGAGGACGCCCAGATTTCGGTGGGGCAGAGCTCAGGGCACGTGAGCGGTGTGTTCGCATTGGGGCTTGATGCGCTCTATGGGCCAACCATCCGCATGCGGGTGGATGCAAGCGACGTCTCGCTCCGTCCGTACGACATGGCGGCGCCGGAAGTTCCGTTCACGAAGATGCAGTTCACCGGCTGGTCGGCACCGCTCTATGGCGCGATGGGCATCGATCAGTTCACCGCCGAAAAGCCGGGCGTGCGGCTCGCCACCAAGGGCCGCGCGGACATGCTCCAGGCAGGCCTTGGGTTCAAGATGACGGTGGCCGGCGAAGGCGTTTCGGCCGACGACCTCAAGCGGCTCTGGCCGTACTTCATCACGCGCGAGACCCGCGACTGGTTCGTCAAGAACATCTCGCAGGGGACGATCACCCGCTCGACCATGAAGTACGACTTCCCGGTGGGCACGCTCGCCGGGCCGGGTGAGCAGAAGCCGCTGCCGCCAAACAGCATTTCGATCGAAATGGTGGCGACGGGCGTGAAGATGCAGCCGGTCGAGAGCATGGACCCGATCGCCATTGACGGCGAGACGCGGCTCTGGGTCAAGGACACCAAGATGACCCTCGCGGCCGATGGTGCGAAGGTCGCGACCGATGCCGGGGACATTGCCTTCGCCAACGCCGCCATGGTGATGGGCGGCGACGTCACCGAGGACCGGCTGATCGAGATTTCCGGCGACGTGCAGGGCGGCATTCCGGCGATCGCAGCACTCGTCAAGAAGCAGCAGCCGGGAGCGGTCGATTCGGCCAAGCTTCCGATCGACCTGGACGCGCTTGGCGGGAACGTCGCGCTGACGCTCGTTTCGACGGTCCACCTCGACAACACCGGCCAGATGGCCGGCATGGACTATGCCATCAACGGCACGATCAAGGATTTCGGCAGCACAGCGCCGATCGAGACGCACAAGATCGCGGACGGCCAGTTGTCCTTCGTCGCCTCGCAGCAGGGCTATCGCATTGCCGGCCAGGCGAAGGTGGATGGGCTGGACGCCGACGTGGTGATCGAGGGCGGTGCGGCCGATCCGGCACCGAGCATCCTGATCAGCTCTACCCTCGACGTGAAGGACCTCAAGTCGGTGGGGTTTGATACCACCGAGTTCCTGTCGGGCAAGGTGAAGTTCGTTGGCAAGCCGATGGCGGACGGGACCATCCAGCTGGCGGTCGACATCAAAGACGCAGGGCTGAACATCAAGGACCTCGGGATCAGCAAGCCGGCGGGCGTGCCCGGGATCCTCGAGGCGCAGGTCAAGCAGACGGGGACGCTGACCGAGCTGACCCGGGTCAACCTCGAGTTCGGCGACGTGAGCCTGAAGGGCAGCCTCGACTACGATCTCGAGGACGGCCTGGTGTCTGCGGATTTCAGCGAGTTTGCGCTCAGCAAGGGCGACAGCAGCCGGGTCGCGCTCACGCCGATCGCCGACGGTTACCAGATGAAGCTTACGGGGCAGCAGTTCGACCTCAAGCCGATGCTGACGCGCTTCTTCAGCCTGGGCGAGGGCTCGACGGGCGGACCGCAGGCGACGGTGTTCACCAAGAAGCTGGTGCTCGACGTCAAGCTCGATCGGGCGCTCGGGTTCTACAAGAGCGCCGCGTTCAACGTCGATCTCGGGATCACGATCAAGGGCAGCGACCTGCAGAAGGTCAACCTTCAGGCCCAGCTCGGGAACGGCAAGAGCATTTCGATCACCACCAATCCGGGCCCCCAGGGCAAGATCATGTCGGTAGCGTTCAACGATCTTGGCGCGCTGCTGCGGCTGGTAAACGTCTACCCCAATCTCGAGGGCGGCGAGGGCAGCCTGGTGCTGCAGACCGTCGATGCAGGCAAGTACGACGCGGGCGTGCTGGTGCTGCGCAATTTCGCAATTGCCGACGAAGCCAAGGTGGCGGAGATCGTGGGAAGCCACGACAGCTCGCAGCAGGTGCTGCGCAACGACAACTCGCTCGCCTTCCGCAGTGGACGGGTCGAGTTCATCCGCCGCAAGGACCGTGTCGAGGTGACGGACGGCGTGCTGACCGGCGATATGGTTGGTGGCACGATGCGCGGCTTCATCTACACCGACAAGCATCAGTACGACCTGACCGGAACCTACGTGCCGCTCTTCGGGCTCAACAACGTGTTCCAGAAGCTGCCCGTGTTCGGGCCGCTGCTCGGGGGCCGCGAGGGCGAGGGACTGTTCGGGGTCACCTTCGCGGTCAAGGGCCCGCTCGACAAGCCGGATTTCCGGATCAATCCGATGTCCGCGCTGGCGCCGGGTCTGTTCCGCGGCCTGTTCGAGTTCAGGGCGAAGGAACAGCCGCGGGTGGAGTAGCGGCTATTCCGGCTTGAGCAGCGCGTGCTTCTTCTTGCCGACTGAAAGCTTGAGCACGCCTTCGGGCAGCAGGCTCGCATCGGTGACCGACAGGCGGTCGTCGGACACCGGCCGGTCGTTGAGGCGGACGGCGCCGGACTGGACGTGACGGCGAGCTTCGCCGTTGGATGCTGCGAGGCCGGAGCGAACAAGGGCTGCGAGGATGCCGATGCCCTCCGCTAGCTCGCCGCGCGCGACGGCCGCGGTGGGTAGCGAGAGGTCGAGCGCGCCGGATTCGAAGGTTGCCGCGGCGGTGGCAGCAGCCTGGTCGGCTGCGGCGCGGCCGTGGACGATGGCCGTCGCTTCGGTCGCGAGGATCTTCTTGGCCTCGTTGAGCTCGGCGCCGCCCAGCTGCTCCAGGCGTGCGATCTCATCGAGCGGCAGGCGGGTAAAGATCTTGAGGAACTTGCCGACGTCGGCGTCCTCGGTGTTCCGGAAGTACTGCCAGAAGTCATAAGGGCTGAAGAGGTCGCCGTTGAGCCAGACGGCTCCGGAGGCGGTCTTACCCATCTTCTGGCCGGAGGCGGTGGTGAGCAGCGGCGTGGTCAGCGCGTAAAGCTGCGGCCCGCCCATGCGGTGGCTGAGGTCGACGCCGTTGATGATGTTGCCCCACTGGTCGGTGCCGCCCATCTGCAGCACGCAGCCGTAGCGGCGGTTGAGCTCGACGAAGTCGTAGCCCTGCATGATCATGTAGTTGAATTCGAGGAAGCTCAGCGACTGTTCGCGATCGAGCCGGGTCTTGACCGAGTCGAAGCTGAGCATGCGGTTGACCGAGAAGTGCCGGCCAACATCGCGCAGGAACTCGACGTAGTTGAGCTTGAGCAGCCAGTCGGCATTGTTGACCATGATGGCCGGGTTGTTGCCGTCATAGCGCAGGATGTTGCCGTAGACGCGCTTGATGCTCTCGATGTTGGTGTTGATCTTTTCCGGCGTCAGCAGTTGGCGCTGATCGTCGCGGAACGAAGGGTCGCCGACCATCGAGGTGCCGCCTCCCATCAGGCTGATGGCTCGATGCCCGGTCTCCTGCAGCCAGTAGAGCAGGGTGACGGTGATCAGGTTGCCGATGTGGATGCTGGTCGCGGTGGCGTCGTAGCCGACATAGCCGGTGATGGTGCCAGTGGCCGCGAGCCTGTCGAGCCCCTCGGGGTCGGAGATCTGCGCGATGAAGCCGCGCTGGTCGAGGACATTGAGGAAATCGCATTTGTACTTGGCGGCCATTGTGCCACGCCCTTTGCCACGACCTCGTGGTTCGACAAGCTCACCATGAGGTCTACTGGGGAGCTGGCGTCTCGGAGGACCTCATCCTGAGCTTGTCGAAGGACGAGGTCCGGGCACTAGGTCGCGACTACCGCCCCTTGCCGGCGGCGATTTCGGCGCGGCGGCGGTCGAGGTATTCGGAGCAGGCTGCGATGAGGTCGTCGACCTTGTTCTCGAAGAAATGGTTCGCGCCATCGACGATCTGCTGCTCGATGGTAATGCCCTTCTGGGTCTTGAGCTTATCGACGAGCTTCTGGACGGATTGCGGGGGCGCGACGCGGTCCTTGTCGCCGTGGATGATCAGCCCGGAGGAGGGGCAGGGGGCGAGGAACGAGAAATCGTAGAGGTTCTCGGGCGGCGCCACCGAGATGAAGCCTTCGACCTCGGGCCGGCGCATCAGGAGCTGCATGCCGATCCAGGCGCCGAAGGAGAAGCCGGCAATCCAGCAGCCGCGGCTCTCGCGATTGAGCGACTGCAGCCAGTCGAGCGCGGAGGCGGCATCGGAGAGCTCGCCGATGCCATGGTCGAACATGCCCTGGCTGCGCCCCACGCCGCGGGAGTTGAACCGCAGCACCGCAAAGCCGCGCTGCGCGAACATGTAGAACAGGTGGTAGACGATCTGGTTGTTCATCGTGCCGCCGAACTCGGGGTGCGGATGGAGCACGATCGCGATCGGGGCGTTAGGCTCCTTGCCGGGCTGGTAGCGACCTTCAAGCCGTCCTTCGGGGCCGTTGAAAATAACTTCGGGCATCTGGGCTCCTTACGCTCCACTCGTCACGGCGTCGGCGCCGGAGAATGGCACGCCGGGCACGGCGCCTCCGGCTTGACGCGGATGGCGCAGCTACCTAAAACCGGGTTCACACGAACTCAGTTTCGAATTGTTCTAAACTGCTGCTGCGGACCGGGGGTGGCCAGCAGCGAGCGCCCTTGTAGAGAAACTGGGCGTTGAATTTCAAGAAGTGTTTGGGGTGAGAGCCGAGGGCTTGCCGCGCCAAACGCGATTCGAGGCGACACAATGACCCTGCCGGCCGTCTATCTCGACCACAACGCATCGACGCCGCTGCTGCCCGAAGCGCGTGCAGCGATCGTGGCTGCGCTCGAACTCGCCGGCAACCCATCGTCAGTGCATGGACACGGGCGCGCCCTGCGCAACCTGGTCGAAGCCGCGCGCGATCGCGTGGCCACGCTGGCGGGAGCGACGCGCCAGCAGGTGGTGTTCACAAGCTCCGGGACTGAGGCGATCACGCAGGCCATCGTCGGGGCCAAGGCGCTTGGCGTGACGGGCCTGGTCATCGGTGCGGGCGAGCACGCGGCAGTGCACAAGGCGGCAGAAGCGAGCGGATTGCCGATGCAGGTGATCGGGCTCGATGGCGACGGTGTGGTGCGGCTCGATCAGCTGGACGAGGCGGTGAAAGATTCGGCGGGGCCGGTGCTCGTCGCGGTGCAGGCGATCAACAACGAGACGGGTGTCGTGCAGCCGCTAGGGAAGATCGCCGCGATGGTTGGACCGACGCCGCACTTCCTTTTCGTCGACGCGGTGCAGGCGCTCGGCCGCCTGCCACTGGATTTTGCCGCCTCGGCTGCCGATATGATGGCGGTGAGCGCCCACAAGATCGGCGGTCCCGCCGGCGTAGGCGCGCTGCTGGTGAAGGCGCACGCGGATGCGGTGCGGCTGATCCCCGGCGGCGGCCAGGAACAGGGCCGTCGGGGCGGTACGGAGCCAGCGGCTTTGATCGCGGGCTTCGGGGCAGCTGCAGAGGCTTTCACCCGCCGCTATGACGCGGTTCGGGTCGGCGAGCTGACTGCGCAGGTGGAAGCGGGACTGCGAGCGCTTGCGCCTGACCTGGTGGTGTTCGGAAGCGCTGTCGAGCGCGTCGGCAACGTCGTCAACTTCGCGGTGCCGGGTGTCGGCAATGCCGCGGCGATGATGAGCCTCGACCTGATGGGCATTTCGGTATCCTCGGGGTCGGCATGCTCGTCAGGCAAAGTGGGCGCGAGCGCAGTGCTGAAGGCGATGGGCGTACCCGCCGAACTTGCCGGGTGTGCGCTGCGGGTGAGCCCGGGGTGGAATTCGACGGGCGAGGACGTGACCGCGTTCCTCGCAGGTTTTGGTGAGGTGCTCGAGCGGCACCGCGGACGCCGCGGCAAGGCGGCATAGGAACCGATATGACTGAAGTTGCAGCCTCGTCCTACAAGGACGTCATTCCGACCCTCAAGGACGAGATCGAGCACGAGACCGTCGAGAAGGTGCTCGCGCTCGACGTCGAGAAGTACAAGTACGGCTTCGAAACCGACATTGAGTCCGACGTCGCGCCTCCGGGCTTGAGCGAGGACACGGTCCGGCTGATCTCGGCCAAGAAGAACGAGCCCGAGTGGATGCTCGAATGGCGGCTCGATGCCTATCGCCGTTGGCTGACGATGCGTGAGCCGACGTGGGCCAAGGTCCGCTATCCCAAGATCGACATGCAGGCGATGAGCTTCTACGCGGCGCCGAAGAGCACCACCGGGCCCAAGAGCCTGGCGGACGTAGATCCGGCGCTGATAGCGATGTACGACAAGCTCGGCGTGCCGCTGAAGGAGCGTGCGATCCTGGCCGGTGTCGAGGGCGCTGCAGAGGCGATGGGGCTCGGGCCAAACGTCGCCGTCGATGCCGTGGTCGACTCGGTTTCGGTGGTGACCACGTTCCGCGAGGAGCTGGCCAAGGTCGGGATCATCTTCTGCTCGATCGGCGAGGCGATCCGCGAGCACCCCGAGCTGGTCAAGCAGTACCTGGGCTCGGTCGTGCCGGTGACCGACAATTACTACGCGACGCTGAACTCGGCGGTGTTCACCGATGGGTCGTTCGTGTTCATCCCCAAGGGCGTGCGCTGCCCCATGGAGCTCTCGACCTATTTCCGCATCAACGAGAAGAACACCGGGCAGTTCGAGCGGACGCTGATCATTGCCGAGGAAGGCTCGTACGTGAGCTACCTCGAGGGCTGCACCGCGCCGATGCGCCAGGAGCACCAGCTGCACGCGGCTGTGGTCGAGCTGGTCGCGCTCAAGGACGCCGAAATCAAGTACTCGACGGTGCAGAACTGGTACCCGGGCGACAAGGACGGCAAGGGCGGCATCTACAACTTCGTCACCAAGCGTGGCGACTGCCGAGGCGACAACAGCAAGATCAGCTGGACGCAGGTCGAGACCGGCTCGGCGATCACCTGGAAGTACCCGAGCTGCATCCTGCGGGGGGACAATTCCCGCGGGGAGTTCTACTCCATTGCGATTTCAAATGGTTACCAGCAAGTCGACAGCGGCACGAAGATGCTCCACCTGGGCAAGAATACGACCAGCCGGATCATCTCCAAGGGTATCGCGGCCGGGTTCTCGGACAACACCTATCGCGGCCAGGTCTCGGCGCATGCCAAGGCCACGAATGCGCGCAACTTCACGCAGTGCGACAGCCTGCTGATCGGCGACAAGTGCGGGGCGCACACGGTGCCTTACATCGAGAGCCGCAACAGCACGGCCGTGTTCGAGCACGAGGCGACGACGTCCAAGATCTCGGACGACCAGATGTTCTATTGCCAGCAGCGGGGCTTAAGCGAAGAAGAGGCGGTGGCGCTGATCGTAAACGGCTTCGTCCGCGACGTGCTGCAGCACCTGCCGATGGAGTTCATGGTCGAGACGCAGAAGCTGATCTCGATCAGCCTCGAGGGGAGCGTAGGATAATGGCGGAACGCGATCGTTCGGTCGTCAATCTTGCCGATCTGGAGCTCAAGTGGCTGCAGAAGGGCTCGCGTTTCCAGGTTGGTCTGGCAGAGATCGCGGAGCCGCTCGGGGTCGGCGAAGTCGGTGCGACACTGCACGTGGTCCCGGCGGGCAAGACGGCCTGGCCGTACCACCGGCACCATGGCTGCGACGAGCTGTTCCTGATCCTGCAGGGGACGGGGGAGCTGCGGATTGGCGACAGGCGTTTGCCGATCAGGACCGGCGACTGCATCGGCTGCCCTCCTGGCGGAGACGCGCACCAGATCATCAACAACAGCGACGCCGAGCTCCGCTATATCGCATTCGCCAATCACACCCGCGCCGAGGTGACGGAGTATCCCGACAGCGGGCGGGTGGCGGTAGACATCGCGCACGGCAACGACCGTGAGCCGATGTCCATCCACAGCTTTGCAGGACGCGTGACGCCGCTCGACTACTGGGAAGGCGAAGACGTGGGACCGGGCGCAGAATGTAAGACAGAATGACCACACCGATGCTTGAAATCCGCAACCTCCACGCCCGTATCGAAGACCGGGAGATCCTCAAGGGGGTCGATCTCGTCGTGCCGCGCGGCGAGGTGCACGCCGTGATGGGCCGCAACGGCTCGGGCAAGTCGACGCTGAGCTATGTGCTGGCCGGCAAGGAGGACTACGAGGTCACCGAGGGCGAGGTGCTGCTCGATGGCGTCAACATCCTCGAGCTCGAGCCATCGGAGCGCGCGGCGGCTGGGCTGTTCCTGGCGTTCCAATATCCGATCGAGATCCCGGGCGTTGCCACCATGACCTTCCTCAAGGCAGCGATGAACGCGCAGCGCAAGGCGCGCGGCGAGAGCGAGCTGACGACTCCCGACTTCATGCGGGCGGTCAAGGAGGCGGGCAACGCGCTCCACATCGAGCAGGACATGCTGCGGCGAGCGCTGAATGTCGGGTTCTCCGGCGGCGAGAAGAAGCGCGCCGAGGTGCTGCAGATGGCGCTGCTCAAGCCCAAAATGTGCATCCTCGACGAGACCGAATCCCGGCTCGATATCGATGCGCTCAAGATCGTCTCCGAAGGCGTCAACGCGCTGCGCGCTGCCGACCGGTCGATGCTGGTGATCACCCACTACCAGCGGCTGCTCAACCACATCGTGCCCGACCGCGTGCACGTGTTCTCGGATGGCCGCATCGTCGAGAGCGGGGATGCGCAGCTTGCGCTTCGGCTCGAGGCGCAGGGCTATTCCGGCATCGGCGAGCAGGCGGCCTGAGCATGAACGCTGCAATTCCCGTGCGGCTCGGCCCGGCCGAGCTCAGCCTGATCGAGCAGCTGCAGGCGGTTGGCGCATCGGCGGCGGCCGAGCGGCTGGCCGCCATTGGCCTGCCCACGCGCAAGGTCGAGGCCTACCACTACACCGACCTCAAGCAGCTCTGGCGCGCGGTGCCGCCGCTCGCGGCCCCTGCGGCCGAGCCGGGCACGCCGCCGGTCGATATTGCGGACAGCTTCCGGCTGACCTTCGTCAATGGCGGCTTCTATCTGCCCGAGGTGCTGCCTGACGGCATCTCGGCGCATGCCGTTGCCGGCTCGCCGCTGAGCGAGCGCGACGACGTGCTAGTCCGGATCAACAAGAGCCTCGTGCGCGAGACGCTGGCCCTCCAGTTCGGTCCTGAGGCGAAGGGCGTTGTCCACGTCGACCGCCGGTCGGAAGGCCAGGCAGGGCACGCCGCGGGTGGCCTGCGGGTGTTCGTGGCGGACGGCGCGAATGTCACGATCGTCGAAACCTATGCGACGAGCGCGGCGGCTCATGCGACCAACCACGCAACGCTGCTGCAGGTGGGGCAGGGCGCGAACGTCACCCACGTGACGATCGATTTGTCGGACGCACAGGCATCGCACTTTGCAATCCACGAGTACCACCTCGGCGCTGACGCGACGCTCCGCTCTCTCGCGGTCCATGCGGGCAGCGGCCTTGCGCGGACCAACATCCTCGCCCGGATGGAAGGGGCTGGGGCCGACGGCGAGTTCACCGGGCTCAACCTCCTCGCCGATGGCCAGCACTCGGACATGTCGCTGGAAGTGGTACACGCGGTGCCGGGCACCGGCAGCAAGCCGCTCTACAAGCAGATCGGCCGCGGGCGGAGCCGGGCGGTATTCCAGGGCAAGATCGTCGTGGACCGGGATGCGCAGAAGACGGACGCCAAGATGAGCATGCAGGGCCTGATGCTCTCGGACCAAGCCGAGATCCTCAGCAAGCCTGAGCTCGAGATCTATGCCGACGACGTGGTCTGCGGCCACGGCTCGACCTGCGGTGCGCTCGATGAGACGGCGCTGTTCTACCTCATGAGCCGCGGCATTCCCAAGCGCGACGCCGAGACGATGCTGGTTCGCGCGTTCCTTGCCGCGGTGATCCATCCGATCGAGCCGGAAGCGGTGCGGGATGTGCTGACGAGCGTCGTCGAGGGATGGCTGGCGGGGTGATTGGGTTCCCCGGCCTCGTGGTTCGACAGGCTCACCATGAGGCCTCATCAACGCCGGTTCACCAGTAGACCTCATGATGAGTCGAACCACGAGGTCGTGGGAGTCACATGACTACTGAAAGACCCCTCATCCGCCCTTCGGGCACCTTCTCCCACAAGGGGAGAAGGCCTGACTGCGGCGCTTCGGCTCCGTGGCCTTCTCCCCTTGTGGGAGGAGGTGGCGACAGCCGGATGAGGGGTGGTGCGGAAGGGCGCGGACCATGACATTCGACCTCACCCAGGTTCGCGCGGACTTCCCCGTCCTCGCCGAGGAGATTCACGGCAGGCGGCTGGTCTATCTCGACTCCGGGGCTTCGGCGCAGAAGCCGGTGCAGGTGCTCGACCGGATGGATCACGCCTACCGGCACGAGTACGCCAACGTACACCGCGGGCTGCACACGCTAGCCAACCGGGCCACCGAAGCGTTCGAGGGCGCGCGCTCGCGCGTGCAGCGATTCCTCAATGCCAGCCGACCCGACGAGATCATCTTCACGCGGTCGGCGACTGAGGCGATCAATCTTGTGGCCTCGTCCTTCGCCGGCCCACGCGTGGGTGAGGGCGACGAGATCGTCCTCACGATCATGGAGCACCACTCCAACATCGTGCCGTGGCACTTCCATCGCGAGCGCAAGGGTGCGGTGCTGAAGTGGGTGGACGTGCGCGACGACGGCAGCTTCGACCTCGATGCGTTCGAGGCGGCGCTTTCGCCGCGCACGCGCATGGTGGCGATCACCCATATGTCCAACGTGCTGGGCACCGTGACGCCGCTCAAGCAGGTCGTCGAGATCGCGCATGCGCGCGGCATTCCCGTGCTGGCCGACGGCAGCCAGGGGGCGGTGCACACCAGGGTCGACGTGCAGGACCTCGGCGTCGATTTCTACGTCTGCACCGGCCACAAGCTGTACGGGCCGACCGGCATCGGCGTCCTCTACGGCCGGCACGACCTGCTCGCCGAGATGCAGCCCTACCAGGGCGGCGGCGAGATGATCGATACCGTGACCACGGACGGCATCACCTATAACGAGCCGCCGCACCGCTTCGAGGCCGGGACGCCTCCGATCGTGCAGGCGATCGGGCTCGGCGCCGCGATCGACTATGTCGACGGACTCGGCCGCAACCCGATCGCCGCGCATGAGGCGGAGCTCACCTCCTATGCCCGCGAGCGGCTGTCGCGGATCAACTCGCTGCGGCTGATCGGCGATGCGCCGGGCAAGGGCGGCATCTTCTCGTTCGAGCTTACGGGCGCCCACGCCCATGACGTCGCGACGATCCTCGACCGCTACGGGATTGCCGTTCGCGCCGGCACGCACTGCGCCATGCCGCTGCTGACGCGGTTCGGGGCGACCTCTACCTGCCGGGCCTCGCTCGGCCTATATAACGGCAAGGACGACATCGATGCGCTTTGCGAGGGCATCGAGAAGGCGCGGAGCTTCTTTGAATGAGCGACATTTCCGAAGAGCCCGATGGGGTTGTGACCGAGGCGCCGCTGCCCGAGCCCGATGCGCCGCGGATCGCCGCCAACCACACGGCCGCCATTCCGGAGGAGGAGGTGCAGCGCATCACCTCCGACCTGATCGGCGTGCTCAAGACGGTCTATGACCCGGAGATTCCGGTCGACATCTACGAGCTCGGCCTCATCTACAAGGTCGACCTGGACGACGACCGCAACCTGACCATCGACATGACGCTGACCGCGCCGGGCTGCCCTGTTGCCGGCGAGATGCCGGCCTGGGTGGAGAACGCCGCGCTGACGGTCGAAGGGATCAAGGACGTCAAGGTCAACATGGTGTTCGACCCGCCGTGGAGCCCCGATCGCATGAGCGAAGAAGCGCAGGTTGCGCTGAACTGGTGGTAAGCGCCCCGGTTAGGGGGTATATATCGGTAACTGACGATAGAGCACTGCCATGCCTTTGAAGATCATGAGCCTGTCCGATGCCGCTGCCGAACGCGTGCGCGAGATCATCGAGGACAGCGACAAGCCGGTGATCGGCGTGCGCGTCGGCGTCAAGAACGCCGGCTGCGCGGGCATGGCGTACACGATGACCTATGTCGAGGCGCCGGTGCCGGGCGACGACCACGTCGAGGACAAGGGCGTCCACGTGTATGTCGAGCCGAAGGCGACGCTTTTCCTGCTCGGCACGGTGATGGACCACGAGGAGTCGATTCTCTCCTCGGGCTTCACGTTCAAGAACCCCAACCAGACCGGGGAATGCGGCTGTGGTGAAAGCGTGCAGTTAAAGCCGGCCGACCTGAAGGCGCTCGCGGAGGCGCGGGCAGGGGCCTAAAGCCAGAGTGCCCGGTCGTTGTTCGACGAGCTCACGATGAGGTCGTCCCCTGCGAGAGAGCTCGGTGCTTCAGCAGCCCTCATGGTGAGCCCGTCGAACCACGAGGGCGTGTCACCGGCACTTGTCTTCACCAGTGCGCCGTGCAATCGCACCGGCATGCTGACCCAGCTCAAATCGCTCGCCATTGTTCCGCCTGATCATCCGCTCGTGGGGCGTGTTACGCCGCCCGGCAGCAAGTCGATCACCAATCGCGCGCTGCTTCTGGCGGCGTTGGCGCATGGGACGAGCCGCATCACCGGTGCCCTCAAGAGCAAGGACACGGTGCTCATGGCCGCGGCGCTGCGGCAGATGGACGTGCTGGTGGAGGAGCCGGACGAGACGAGCTTCATCGTCACAAGCGCGGGGTTCCTCAAGGCCCCCGCCGAGCCTCTGTTCCTCGGCAATGCCGGGACGGCGGTCCGCTTCCTGACGGCGGCGGTGGCGCTCTGCGAAGGTGTGGTGGGCGTCGATGGCGACGAGCACATGCGCAAGCGCCCGATCGGCCCGCTTGTGACGGCGCTGCGATCGCTGGGGATCACAGCCAGCGCGCCGACGGGCTGTCCGCCGGTGATGGTGGAGGGCAGGGGGAACTTCGGCAGCGGCCGGGTGGAGATCGACGGCAGCTTGTCCAGCCAGTACGTCTCTGCGTTGATGATGGCCGCCGCGCACGGCGAGGGGCCGACGGACATCGCACTGACCGGCAAGGACCTCGACGCACGCGGGTATGTCGAGCTCACCATCGCCGCCATGCAGGCGTTCGGTGGTGCGGTGGAGGCGGTCGACGGCACCACCTGGCGGGTGCAGCCGACCAAGTACACGGCAACCGATTTCCGAGTCGAGCCGGATGCATCAGCGGCGACCTACCTGTGGGCGGCGGAAGCGCTGACCGGTGGGCGGATCGACCTGGGCGTGCCGATGAACGCCTTCACCCAGCCCGATGCCCAAGCGGCAAAGTTCATCGCGATGTTCCCCGAACTTCCGGCGGTGATCGACGGCTCCCAGATGCAGGATGCGGTGCCGACACTGGCGGTGCTGGCAGCCTTCAACCGGACGCCCGTACGCTTCGTTGGGATTGCGAACCTGCGGGTGAAGGAATGCGATCGCATCTCGGCGCTTTCGACCGAGCTCAACCGCATCCGTCCGGGTCTCGCGCGGGAGGAGGGCAACGACCTTCTGGTGTTCGGCGATCCCGCGCTCGCTGGCCAGACGCTGCCGACCTCGATCGAAACATACGCCGACCACCGTATCGCGATGAGCTTCGCGCTGGCGGGGCTGAAGATCGGGGGGATCACGATCCTCGATCCGGACTGTGTGGGGAAGACCTATCCCGGATACTGGGACACGCTGCGCTCGCTAGGGGTGGAACTGCGCTGAGGGCTGTGGCCCGGACCGCGCTGCTCGTCACGCTCACCATGAGGTCCCAGCAAGCTGGGTGCCTCAGTAGCCCTCATGGTGAGCTTGTCGAACCACGAGGGCGTGCGGCTACGCGGCAGCGATGGTGTCGAGTTCGTTCTCGGCGACGACGCGGTTGCGGCCGGCGTGCTTGGCGGCATAGAGGCAGCGATCGGCGCGCTCGATGAGGCTCACCGGAGTATCGCCCGGCCGGTAAGCGGCCACTCCGAACGAAGCCGTGATGCGCCCGAGCTTCTCGTTGGTTGAGCGCTTGAGCAGTTCCTTGGCCTGGATGGCCTTGCGGATATTGTCCGCGACGATCACGCCGCCCTCGAGATCGGTCGCCGGGAGCACTGCCGCGAACTCCTCGCCACCGTAGCGCGCGGCGATGTCCTTGCCCTTGATGTTGGAGCGCAGCGTCATGGCGACGAGCCGCAGGACCTGGTCGCCGGTCTGGTGTCCCCAGCTGTCGTTGAACCGCTTGAAGTGATCGATGTCGAGCAGCAGGAGGCACAGTGAGTCGCCCCGCTGGTGCGCGTCCGAGACGGCCCGCTGCAGGCCTTCATCGAAATGCTTGCGATTGAAGATCTTGGTCAGCGGATCGAGCATCGACTCGCGGCGTACCTCCTCGAGGTCTCTCTGCAGCGCCGCGATGTCGCTCCGTGAGGCGGAGAGCTTGTCCTCGAGCGCCTGGTTGGCCTCCTGCATCCGTTCGGTTTCGCGAAGGATGCGCTGCACTACACCGTGCATCATCTGCGGTGAGGCGAGGTCCTCGAAGCCGCCGCCGACCGCCTCCCGCAGCGATCCGGAGTAGGCCGTGGCGGTCTGCATAGCGGTGTCGATTGCATCGTTCACCGCATCGATGCTCATGGACATGCGTTCGGAAACGTTGCTGATCCGCTCGGTTGCGTCCTGAGCCTTGAGGAACTCGTTGTAGAGCCGTTCGGCGAGGTCCCCGCTGGGCTGACCTTCACGGAAGATCGAGTTGATGCGCGCGTTCAGCGTGGGGTTCACGCCCGTAGCGTAGGTGTAGAGCAGTTCGTAAAACTGAGGGTACGGCGGAATGCCGCCGCGCTTAAGCAGCTCGATCGCCGCCGTGGCGTAGCCGAGGGC
Organism: Pseudomonadota bacterium; assembly: GCA_023427545.1. Lineage (GTDB taxonomy): Bacteria > Pseudomonadota > Alphaproteobacteria > Rhizobiales > Devosiaceae > JAEZBF01. The sequence continues at coordinate 4,526 of JAEZBF010000325.1, read as the reverse complement.
GCGTTTGAACTCTTGTTCCGACAAAAGCCGCCCAGCCCCGCACCCGCCCCAGGTCCGCTGTCATTGTGGGCGAGGAGGGTTAATTCGCCGTGAAGCCGGAGCGTTCGAGGGGCGCCGACCCGTGCCGGAAGCGCAGCATTCTACCACTAATCAACTCAGCGGCTGGGGCGCAGCAGGAAGGCGGGAACCGGACCTTCGAAACCGAACGCCGACTCGGAGACGAGCTCGCGCTCGCGCCGCGGACGCCGCTCGGGCTGTGCTTCACGCGCCGGGCGCCGCAAGGACGCGGAGCGCGCCGGAGCGGCTTCGGCCTCGACCGCCTCCGGCTTCTCGGCTGGCTTCCGGCGGCCGTTCGGCTTGCCTTCACGCTCACCACCAGCTGCACTGCGGGTGCCACGAGTACGGCGCGACGGGCGCGACTCGCGCTCTGAGCTGGCGGGCTCCGATGCCGGAGCACTGACGCCCTCCATCAGCGGGATGGGCTGCTGGATGAGGTGAGTGATCGCGTCGAGGTACTTGCCGTCGCTCGGGCCTGCGAGGGTGATCGAAACACCGGTGCGACCCGCGCGGCCAGTGCGGCCGATGCGGTGGATATAGTCCTCGGCGTGCGTGGGAACGTCGAAGTTGAAGACGTGGCTCACTGCCGGGATATCGAGCCCGCGGGCGGCAACGTCGCTGGCGACGAGCAGCTTAAGCTTGCCCTGGCGGAACCGGTCGAGCGTTTCCATGCGGCTCTTCTGGTCCATGTCGCCGTGCAGCGCGCCGGCGTCGAAGCCGTGACGCTCGAGCGAGCGGGCGAGCGTTGCGACGTCACGCTTACGGTTGCAGAAGATGATGGCGTTGGTCAGGGCATCGGCGCCCCGGATCAGCTGGCGCAGCGTGGCGCGCTTTTCCTCCGCGCTGCCGGAGACCCGCACCAGACGCTGGTCGATGGTGTCGGCGGTCTTGTTCTGGCGAGCGATCTCGATCTTGATCGGATCCTTGAGGAAGCGCTTGGTCAGCCGCTCGATCTCGGGCGCCTTGGTGGCGGAGAAGAAGAGCGTCTGGCGCCGCGGCGGGAGCAGGCCGCAGATGCGCTCGATATCGGGGATGAAGCCCATGTCGAGCATGCGGTCGGCCTCGTCGATGACGAGAATGTCGACTCCGGTCAGCAGGATGCGGCCGCGCTCGAACTGGTCGAGCATGCGGCCGGGGGTTGCGATCAGCACGTCGGCGCCGCGGTCGAGCACCTTGTTCTGGTCCTCGAAGGAGACGCCGCCGATCAGCAGCGCCATCGTCAGGCGGTGGTTCTTGCCGTACTTCTCGAAGTTCTCGGCGACCTGCGCCGCAAGCTCACGCGTCGGCTCGAGGATCAGAGTACGCGGCATGCGGGCACGGGCACGGCCGCTCTCGAGCAGTGTGAGCATCGGCAGCACGAACGAGGCGGTCTTGCCGGTCCCCGTCTGCGCGATCCCGATGATGTCCTTCTTCTGAAGAACGTGGGGGATCGCCTGCGCCTGAATGTCAGTGGGCTTGGTGTAGCCGGCCGCAGCTACGGCTTCGGTCACCTTTTGGGAGAGGCCCAGCCCGGAAAAATCGTCTGGCAAATCATTCGTCCAATTGGGAGGTGGATGGCGTCAGTGGGCCGCCGGGGCTGCGCTATAGGAGCAGCAGGCCGCAAAGAAGGGCCATGACGCGGCGGAACATAGAGTAAACCCCCGGCAAGTCAACGGGTTTCCAGTCTTTCGCCAGCGTCGCACGCGTACGTGACAGTCGGGTGACTGTGCTCGTCAGATATCGAGGTCGGTGACGAACTCCGCGTTCTCCTGAATGAACGCGAAGCGAAGCTCAGGACGATTGCCCATCAGGCGATCCACCGAGGTCACCGTGCTCTCGCGATCCTCGACCACCCGGACCTGCAGCAGGGTGCGGGTCTTGGGGTCCATCGTCGTCTCCCGCAGGTGGACATAGGGCATTTCGCCCAGGCCCTTGAAGCGGGTGATGTCGGGCTTGGCCTTGCCCTTGAACTCGGTCGCGAGCAGCTGGTCCTTGTGCGCGTCGCCGCGGGCGTAAACGACTTTTCCGCCTTGCGAAATCCGGTAGAGCGGGGGCATCGCGAGGTAGAGGTGGCCGCCATCGATGAGCTTGGGCATCTCCTGAAAGAAGAAGGTGATCAGCAGCGATGCGATGTGGGCGCCGTCGACGTCGGCATCGGTCATCAGGATGACCTTGTCGTAGCGGAGCTCATCCTCGCGGTAACGCTCGCGCGTGCCGCAGCCGAGCGCCTGGATCAGGTCGGCGATCTGCTGGTTGGCCTGCAGCTTGTCGCGCGAGGCGCCGGCAACGTTGAGCACCTTGCCGCGCAACGGCAGGACGGCCTGGCTGGTGCGCTGGCGCGCCTGCTTGGCGGAGCCGCCGGCGGAGTCGCCTTCGACGATGAAGATCTCGGCGCCCTGCTTGGCCGTCTGCGTGCAGTCCGCGAGCTTGCCGGGGAGACGCAGCTTGCGGGTTGCGCTCTGGCGGTCGATCTCCTTTTCCTTGCGGCGGCGGAGACGTTCTTCGGCCCGTTCGATCGCCCAGTCCAGTAGCTTGCCGGCTTGGTTGGGGGAGGCGGCGAGCCAGTGGTCGAACGCATCGCGCAGGGCGGTGTCGACGATACGTGTCGCCTCCGGTGAAGAGAGGCGGTCCTTGGTCTGGCCGACAAACTCGGGTTCGCGAACGAAGACCGAGAGCATCGCGGTGCAGCCGGTCAGCACGTCGTCTACGGTCAGCGCAGCCGCGCGCTTGTTGCCGATGAGATCGGCGTAATTGCGCAGGCCGCGGAGCAGGGCGGTTCGCAGGCCCTGCTCGTGGGTCCCGCCTTCGCCGGTCGGGATGGTGTTGCAGTAGGAATTGAGGAAGCCGTCGCCAACCGTCCAGGCGATCGCCCATTCGCAGGCGCCGTGGCTGCCCGGTTTGCCGTGCTGGCCGGAGAAAATTTCGTCGACGATGCGCGGCTCGCCCTCGATACGGCTGCCGAGGAAATCGCGAAGGCCGGCCGGGAAGTGGAACGTAGCTTTCGCCGGAACCTCGTCGCTCGCGAGCGACTCGTCGCACGACCAGCGCAGCTCGACGCCACCGAAGAGGTAGGCCTTGGCGCGCGTCATCTTGAAGAGCCGCACGGCGGAAAACTCCGCCTTGCCGCCGAAAATCTCGGGGTCCGGATGGAAGCGCTGCGTCGTGCCCCGGCGGTTGAGCACCTTGCCGATCGCCTCTACCTTGCTGGTCGGCTTCCCGCGCGAATAGGTCTGGCGATAAAGCGTCTGGTCGCGGGCGACCTCGGTGACGAGCTCGTCGCTGAGCGCGTTTACGACTGAGACGCCGACCCCGTGCAGGCCGCCTGAGGTTTCGTAGGCCTTGCCGTCGAACTTGCCGCCGGCGTGCAGGCGGGTCATGACGATCTCGAGCGTCGAGATGCCGGGGAACTTGGGGTGCGGCTCAACCGGGATGCCGCGGCCATTGTCGGCGACCGTGAGGTAGCCGTCGGCGCCGAAATGCACTTCGATGCGGCTGGCGTGGCCGGCGATGGCCTCGTCCATGCAGTTGTCGATCACCTCGGCAAATAGGTGATGGAGCGCATTGGTGTCGGTGCCGCCAATGTACATGCCGGGGCGGCGGCGTACCGGCTCGAGACCTTCCAGCACCTCGATGTCGGCGGCCGAGTAGGAGCCTGCAGGACGAGCGGCCTCCCTGGGTGCGCGCGAAGGCGCCGCGACGGGCTCGGGCACCTCAAAGAGGCTCGGTGCGGAAGAGTTGTTTCGGGCCATTGTTTCCATGCGTTCCTGCCCCCGAATCGCGGGGGCAATATGGCTATCATATCGTTAGCGAAGGGTGTCCGGCCCGGCGGCGCGGCATGAACCACAGCTAAACGGCGGGTTCGGGGTGGGTTCAAACCGCAGCTGCGATAAGCGCCGCTATCGATGAATCACCCCCATGAGCCGCGACGAAGCGGCTATAGGCGTTTCCTGAACCGGCGATGAACGGCCGGTTCCGGAACCATTCAAGGGGCTGGGCGTAATTCCACACCCAACGCTGGATAGACCCCCCTGCCAGCGCTCTAGAGGAGTAGACATATGACCTTTTCCCTTCCCAGCCTCAAGACCGCCGGCCGTGCCTTCATGGTTGCCGCGGTTCTCGGCACCAGCGGTTTCGTCGCCGCGCCGGCGATGGCTCAGAACCCGCCTGCGTTCAACTTCCAGTTCGGCATCGGCTCCGATGGGCAGCCGCGGTTCGGCGTCGGCATCGGCAACGACGATCGCGGCCGGTGGCGTCGGGGCTTCTGCATGAGCGACAACCAGGTCGTCCGTGCGCTGCGCGCCGACGGCTACCGCGACATCGACGTCGAGCGGTCCAACCGCCGCACCGCATGGGTCGAGGCCCGTGATGGACGCTGGCAGTATGACCTGCGCGTCAACAAGTGCACCGGCGATGTCGACGTGCTCGACCGCGATCCGATCCGACGCGGCCGTCGCTAATCGGTAACGAACTTGGGGCCCGGCGCTTAGCGC
>JAEZBF010000265.1 GCA_023427545.1 Pseudomonadota bacterium | reverse complement strand
GCAACGCCCCAGGAACTCGACGACATCATGGCGCTCGCCATCCGCGTCAATGACTTCCTCACCGGCCTGTTCATGGGTGTCGGCATCCAGCTCGTCGACTTCAAGATCGAATGCGGCCGGCTCTACGAAAACGACCTCATGCGGATCGTTCTCGCGGATGAGATCAGCCCCGACAACTGCCGGCTGTGGGACATCAAGACCCGCAACAAGCTCGACAAGGACCGCTTCCGCGAGGATCTCGGCGGCATGCTCGATGCGTACCGCGAGGTCGCGCAGCGGCTCGGCATCCTCAGCGAGACGGACAACGCGCTGACCACCGGCCCGCGGCTGGTTCAGTAGCCTGGACATGAAGGCGCGCGTCACCGTTACCCTGAAGTCCGGCGTGCTCGACCCGCAGGGCCAGGCCATCGGCGGCGCGCTCAAGGGGCTGGGCTTCGAGGGCGTGCACGGCGTTCGACAGGGCAAGATCTTCGATCTCGAGCTCGACGGCACCAATGAGGCCGAAGCTCGCGCCCGATTGCAGGGGATGTGCGAGAAGCTGCTCGCCAACACCGTGATCGAAAACTACACGATCGAGTTCAGGGGCTGAGGGAAGCCCCTTGACCGCCGCTTTCGAGCGGGTCCGACTGTGCACTCCAATCCACACATCTGGGCAAAATCGCAAGGCAGCGAATGCTGCCGCTTGTTCCTGCCAACGACTCGCGTATTGGGCATCCGGCCATCGTTACCGCGCGCTTAACCAAACCGGTTGTGTTCTCGCTTAACGATCTGGCTCTACCGTTCTCGGGCGCTGTGTAACGCGCCTGCCCAATGTGATCATCATGCTCCGCACCCTCTCGCTCTCTGCCCTCTTCTTCGTCACGCTTGGCCTGATGTTCGCTGCGTACGCAGCCGTGCCGGTCTGATCGGCGCACGCCACCCCTCCTGACATTTCTGGTAGACGAGCCGCGGGTCGCGATGGCGACGCCGGGGAGTTCGTGTTTTTCCGGCTGGCAGGAAGGGAAACGACACATTCAGCGTCGGTTCAGCGGGGTGGGCTCATTCACCCGCGCAACCACTAACACCTGTTGTCTCGGCCTCAAAATGATCAAGACCTACGCCTTCTCCGCCGCCGTGTTCCTCTCGCTCGGGCTCGTTTTCCTGACGTTCGCCTGAGCGGATCGGTACCTTCGGATCGATAAAGCTTTACGGGTTAAGCACACGGCTTAATCCTAATACGCGACTATGCCTGCACCCGGGCCGCTGCTGCGCTAATAGCACGCGCTCATCCTGGAGTTTGCGGCATGTCAGGTCAGTCCTCACGTCTCGATTGGGTCGATGCGGCCAAGGGGATCTCCATCATCCTCGTGGTGATGATGTATTCGGTGTTCAACGTCGGCCAGAGCGAGGACGGCGTGGGCCTGTTCCACTACGTGATCGGCTTTGCGACGCCGTTCCGGATGCCGGAGTTCTTCCTGATCTCGGGGCTGTTCCTCAGCCAGGTGATCGGCCGAGACTGGCGCCGGTACGCCGACAGGCGCGTGGTCCACTACTTCTACTTCTATGCCCTTTGGGCGGTGATCCATCTCGTCGTGAAGATCGGCCTTGCGCGCGGAAATCCGGTCGAAGCGGCGCAGCAGATCGCGCTCGCCGTCGTCGAGCCGTATGGCGTGCTGTGGTTCATCTACCTGCTGGGCGTGTTCTCGGCGGTCACCAAGCTGGCGCACCAGTACAAGGTCCCGCACCTCGTCGTGTTCGTGGCCGGCGCTGCGCTGCAGATGGCCAGCATCACCACCGGCAGTTACCTGATCGACCAGTTCTGCCACTACTTTGTGTTCTTCTATGCCGGCTATGCGCTCGCTCCGGCGATATTCCGGATCGTCGATTGGGCGGAGGCCCACCGGGCACTCGCGCTGCTCGGTCTTGCCGTCTATGCGGCAATCAATGCCGCGCTGGTGTTCTCGCCCGGCTATGCGGTGCTGCCGAACCACATCCAGATGGGCTATGCCGCCCTGCCCGGCGTGCACCTGGTGCTCGCAATCGTCGGTTCGATCGCGCTCTGCGTGACCGCTGCCCTGCTGATCAGGCTGCCCTTCACCAGTTGGCTGCGCTGGCTGGGAGAGCCCTCGATCGTGGTTTACCTCGTCTTCGTGCTGCCGATGTCGTTCATCCGCATCGCTCTGGACAAAGTCGGCATCATCCACGATGTCACCATCCTGAGCTTCATCGTGATCGTCGGCTCCATTGCGGTCTCCGTCGGGCTCTACCTGCTGGTCCAGGTCACCGGGCGCGGCAAGTTCCTCTTCGAGCGCCCGGCATGGGCGCACCTGCCGGGCACGCCTGGCAGCCGGGGCTACGCCGAGCGGCCGATCGCGGTGCCGGCGGAGTAAACAGTACGGGAGCGTCAGCCCAGAGAGGCGGGATCATCGGTCCCGCCTCTTGTTTTTCGTGGTGAGTCCACCGACAACGGGGTGTCTCCACTACTGTCCTGCCATGAAATCTGCCGTCGTCGTCTTTCCCGGTTCCAATCGCGATCGCGACATGATCGCGGCGCTGACCAAGATCACCGGCACCGCTCCGGCGGTCGTCTGGCACAAGGACACGTCGATCCCCGATGTCGACCTGATCGTCCTGCCGGGCGGCTTCTCCTACGGCGACTACCTGCGTTCCGGCGCCATCGCCGCACGCTCGCCGATCATGCAGGCGATACGCGAGCAGGCCCACCGCGGCGTGCACGTGCTCGGCGTCTGTAACGGGTTCCAGATCCTCACCGAAGCGGGGCTGCTGCCTGGCGTGCTGATGCGCAATGCCTCCCTGCGCTTCGTCTGCCGCGAGGTGCGGCTGCAGGTGGCGAATACCCAGACCGCTTTCACCCGCGGCTACCGCCAGGGCGAGGTTATCGACTGCCCGGTCGCTCATCACGACGGCAACTACTTCACCGATCCCGACACGCTCAAGGCCATTGAGGGCGAGGGCCAGGTCGCGTTCCGCTATGCGGAGGGCACGAACCCGAACGGGTCGCTCAACGACATCGCCGGTGTGTTCAACCGCAACAAGAACGTGCTCGGCCTGATGCCGCATCCCGAGAACCTGATCGAGACGGCGCACGGCGGCATTGACGGGCGGGCGCTGTTCTCCGGTCTGCTGCAGGTCGCCTGACCGTGCTGCGCAGGGGTCTCCCGATCCTTGGCGCCCTGGTGGGCATTGTCGGCCTCGCCATCAATTTCTCGATCATCGTGGGCTCGCTGGGGACCGCGTCCGCGACGAACCCGCACCCGCGGTCGCTGGTCGATTCCCTGATCTACTTCTGGAGCTTTTACACGCACCTTAACAACCTCTGGCTGGTGCTGATCTACGTCGGACTGATCACCGGATGGCGACCCCTGCAGTGGCTGCTCAGGCCGGTGCCGCTTGCTGCGGCGGCGAGCAACATCACGCTGGTGATGCTGTTCTTCCACTTCATGCTGGCGCCGAACTACACGTTCACCGGTGGGCTGCTGATCGCCAACAACCTCATGCACTACGTAGCGCCCCTGCTCTATCTGATCTGGTGGCTGCGGTTTGCGCCGCATGGCACACTCAGGCTCCTCGACGTGCCGCTGATGCTGGTGCCCGGCCTCGCCTACGTCGCCTATACGCTGGGGCGCGGCGTCTTCATCCATGAGTACCCCTACGCCATCCTCGACGTGAACGTGGGCGGGTACGGCCGGGTCGCGATCGGCGTGCTCGTGCTGGTGGGGCTGGTCGCGGTGTTCTCCGCGATCCTTGTGGGTGTCGATCGGCTGCTCGCCCGTCCGCGGCGCCCGGTGGTCTCCGTCGAATGAACGAGATGGCGCCACCTCCCGAGCTCAACGTCTTCGGGGAGCCGCTGGAGCCCTGCTCGTTCAAGCCGCTCACCGGCTACTTCCGCGACGGCTGCTGCTCGGCTGGAGCAGACAAGTCCGCGCGTCACCTGGTCTGCGTGGAGGTCACGGCGGAGTTCCTCGCGTTCTCGAAGTCGCGCGGGAATGACCTCTCGACCCCGGCGCCGGACTTCAACTTCCCGGGCCTGCAGCCGGGCGACCGCTGGTGCCTGCTGGCGCCGCGCTGGGTCGAGGCACTGCAGGCGGGGATAGCACCGCGCGTGGTGCTGCGCTCGACCAATCAGGCGGCGCTGCGATATGCCGACCTCGCAAGCCTCAAGGCGCACGCGCTCGACCTGTCCTAGCCCGGCTTGCCGGCATCCCCGATTGCGCGCCAGAGTGGGCTCATGAGCTTCGTGTTCGATCCCGATCGGCCGGTCGCGCAGAACCTGTCGCGGGTCGGCGGCGCGGAGTTGCGGATGGCCCTCGACCTCGCGCGCGACGTCACCCGCGCGCCGGCCGAGCGCATCCACGAGGCGCGGACGCACTGCAAGAAGGTGCGCGCCGTGCTGCGGCTGGTCGGCAAAGCGTTCCCCGGCTACCGGCTCGAGAACGCCGCCGTAAGGGACGCGGCGGCGCTGCTTTCCGGCCCTCGCGACGGCGCCGTCATGAGGGACACTTTGGACCATGTCGTGGGGGAGGAGGATAAGTATCCGCCCGCGGACATCGCCCGCATGCGCGGCGAGCTCGGGCGTAATGCGGGCGGCGAGGATGGCGAGGCGGTGCTGCAGGCGTTCGCCGCCGCGATCGAGCCGATCTACCGTCGCGCGCTGATGTGGCACAGCCAGCCGATCGACTGGGACGACGTAGCGCAGGGTGCCGGCAGGACCTACCGCAAGGCATACCGGGCGATGCGGAAGGCCAGGCGAAGCCGGGCTGCAGAGGACCTCCACGCCTGGCGCAAGCAGGTGAAATACACCTGGCATCACCTCACGCTGCTGCGCCGCTTCGCGCCGGACCGCTTCAAGACCGCGCGCAAGGCAGCCAAGGAGCTCGGTTCGATGCTCGGCGGCCACCATGACCGCGACGTGCTGCGCGAGCACCTGGGTGCGACCGACGGCGGCCATTCGTGGGCGCGGCTGCGCAAGCATATCCACCGGATGAACGACGAGGCTGCCGACGAGGCGCTGGCGCGTGGCGCGGAGCTCTATGCGGCCAAGCCCAAGGTGTGGCGCGACTATCTCGCTGGCCTGCTGGCGGCCGGCGGCGCCGAGAAGCTCCCCGAGCAGGAAGAGACCGATGCCGCAGGAAATTGAGCGCAAGTTCCTCGTGAACGCCGATGGCTGGCGCGCCGCCGCGACCGGCGTGAAGCTGATCCGGCAGGGCTACCTCTTCAGCTCGGGAACCATGAGCTATCGCGTGCGGATCGTCGACGACGTGCGGGCCGTGCCCACGTTCAAGGCAGGCGGCGGGGCGCTCAGCCGGAGCGAGTTCGAGTATCCCATTCCTCTCGCCGATGCGCATGAGC
>JAEZBF010000261.1 GCA_023427545.1 Pseudomonadota bacterium | reverse complement strand
CCCGCCTACCTCTGGGATTTCCGCACCCAGAATCAGTTCAACAACCGGAAGCAGAAGAGCGTGAACCTGAAGGCGGAGTACCGGCTCTCGGACCGGACGAAGCTCATCTTCAACTCGATCTACAACGACGCCTTCGAGAAGACCGACCGCCTGTACACCACCCGCGCGTTCTCGAACCAGACGATCGCCACGGTCACGAACGGCGTCCCCACCGGCACGGGTGCAGTGCTGCCGGGTTTCACGGATACCCGAACGGAGATCCGCGACGTCGCTGGCTCGAATTTCGAACTGAGCACATTTCTCCGCCGCTTCCTGAATCGCACCCGGCTGTTCGGGGTCGGCGCGGAGCATGCATTCGCGGGCTGGAAGATCGACTACGATGCCAGCTACAGCCAGACCCACAACAACCTGGCCCACGAGCCCGGCGGCAACCTGGTCATGCGCGTGCCCAATGTCGGCTGGGTCATCGACACGACGGATAGGGAACGCCCGCGCTTCACCCAGACCGCCGGGCCGAGCATCTACGACGTGGCGAACTACCGTTCCGCGGTGTCGCTACTGACGCGCAACGACGGCCGCGACGTCGAGGTATTCAACGCGAAGCTCAATGCTGCCTACCGCCTGCCGACAGCCACGCCGGCCACGTTGAAGGCCGGGGCGCTCTACCGGGACCAGGAGGTCGCCGAGTTGGGCCAGCGCCGGCGCTGGAATTACCTGGCGACAGCGCCTGCGATGACCGCGACGTTCCCGGACGTGTTCGCGTTTCGCGGCGCCAGCCGGCTGCCGTTCGTCGAGCCGCACGAGGCGTACAACGATACGACGAATCCCGCGCTTTGGTCCGAGGACATCTATTTCCGCGTGAGCGACCACTACGCCACGACACGCGAAGCGACCGAGGAGATCCTCGCCGGCTACGTCCAGGCGCAGGCAAAGTTCAACCGGCTCGGCCTGCTCGGCGGCGTTCGCACCGAGCGCACCGAGGTTTCCGGCCATGGCTTCGTCCGGGTGGCGCCGGCCACGGCCGCGCAGATTCCTGCTCCCACGGAACGCGCCATTCACGACTGGAACAATCCCGTGACCAATTCCGGCTCCTACACGAAGTCGTTTCCCAGCATCCATGCGACCTACGACTTCACGGACCGGCTGCGCGCGCAGGTAAGCTGGTCGACGTCGTTCGGCCGCCCACCGTTCACCAATCTCGTGCCGTCCGCCACGATCTCCGAGGCAAACCAGACCGTCACGATCAACAATCCCGCGCTCGGCCCCCAATATTCGAAGAACGTCGACCTGTCGCTGCAGTACTATCTCGCTCCCGCCGGCCTCGTCTCGATCGGGTACTTCACGAAGAGCATCAGCGATTACATCCTGACGTCGGAGACGGGCATCATCGGTACTGGCCCCGACAACGGCTTCGAGGGCAGCTACGAAGGCTACGCGCTGCGCAGCCAGCGGAACGCCGGCACGGCGAACGTGCGCGGCTGGGAGTTCGATTTCCGCCAGCAGCTTACATTCCTGCCCGGCTGGCTGAAGGGCTTCACGTTTGCTGCAAACTACACGCTGCTCGAGACCGAGGGCGATTTCGGCGGGGAGGCCAGCCGCTCCGACAAGGAGGTCGCCGGCTTCGTGCCGCGCGCCGCGAACGCCAGCCTCACGTACAGCCGTGGCAAATACGGCTTCAACGTGCTGGTGAACTACACCGGCAACTATCTCAACACCTTCGCCGACGCCGTGCAGCGGCGCATCTATCGCGAGGAGCGCACCATCGTGAACATGGGCGTGTCCTACCGCTGGCGGCCAAACGTATCGTTCTTCTGCGACGTGAGCAACGCGTTCAACGAGCCGCAGCGGACCTACCTCTATCTCGAGTCGCGGCCGCAGCGCATCATCCATGCAGGGCAGTCGATGACCTTCGGCGTTAACGGCCGCTTCTGAAGCCGACACCGCGATGCCCGCCCGCACCTTCCGTCTCGGCCTGCTGCTCTGCCTGGGTTGTGCGTTTGCGATGGCGGCGCCCCCGTCACGGCCGAACGTTGTCATCATCGTGGCCGACGACCTTGGCTGGCGGGATCTGCGCTGCGACGGCAACCCTTGGCATGACACGCCGCATCTCGATCGTTTGGCCCGCGAAGGCACCCGCTTCACCCAGGGCTACGCCGCCGCGCCGATTTGCTCGGCGGCGCGCGTGGCGCTGCTGACCGGGCGCTCGCCGGCGCGGCTCGGGTTCGAGTTCGTCACCAAGGATGCGACCGTGAAGCCGCCGTCAGGCCACGCCCTGGTTTCGCCGCCCTACACGCTCAACCTGCCCGTGGAGGAAGTCACGCTGGGGGAGATGCTGGGCGCGGCCGGTTACCGGACGGCGTATTTCGGCAAGTGGCACGTCAGCCACCACAATGGCGGCTATCTCAACTGGTCGACTTCGCACGGCCCGCTGCAACAGGGGTACGGCGAGGGTGAACAGGAGTTGGGCAGCCACGCCTACGGCGATGCGGCGCGGACAGAGGAGGAGAAGCGACCGCTTCCTCCGGGCGAATTTGGTCGCGACGCATTAACCGAGAAGGCAATCGCGTTTCTGCGCGCGCAACGCGGAGCCGCGGCACCGTTCTACCTTCATCTTTCCCACTATTACGTGCACACGCCCATCCGCACCCGCGCCCAGTGGCTCGAGCAGAAGTATGCGGCCCGGCTGCCGGCTGGCGCGCATCCGCGGCGCGCGACTTACGCGGCGATGGTCGAAATCCTCGATCACCTCATCGGCCAGGTGATCTCGGTGCTCGACGAAACCGGCCTGGCGAAGGACACGCTGCTCGTGTTC
>JAEZBF010000245.1 GCA_023427545.1 Pseudomonadota bacterium | reverse complement strand
CGCCATATAGCGCTCGGGAGGTTGGCGCGGACGTGTTCCTCGCCAACCGGGTCAGGTCCGGAAGGAAGCAGCCCCAACGAGACCTTCACGGGTCGTTGCCAGCCTCCCGCCTCCCGAAAGCCTCGTGATCTGCAAACCCCGATCGGGTGTGCCGCTGACGCATGTCCCCGCTCAACAGCAGATCGCGCGACGGGAAAAGCCCGACAACGTTTTGCCGAACCCTGTCGGCATCGCTATATACTCACCATGGCTGACGCACTCTTTTCCGACAGCGAGATGGCGCCCGCGGCAACGCCTGCGGCTGCGCCCTATCTCGTGCTGGCTAGGAAGTACCGGCCGCTCAGCTTTGCGAGCCTCATCGGCCAGCAGGCCATGGTCACGACGCTCTCCAATGCGTTCAGCACCGGGCGCATTCCGCACGCTTTCATCCTCACCGGCATCCGGGGTGTCGGCAAGACAACGACCGCGCGCATCCTCGCCCGCGCCGTCAATTACGAGGACGAGGCCGGCCGCCGTCCCACGCTCGACCTAGAGAAGGAAGGCCTTCACTGCCGCGCCATCATTGAGGGCCGTCACGTCGACGTCGTCGAGATGGACGCCGCCAGCAACACCGGCATCAGCGACATCCGCGAAATCACCGACTCGGTGAAGTACGGCCCCGTCTCGGCGCCCTACAAGGTCTACATCATCGACGAGGTGCACATGCTCTCGACGGCGGCCTTCAACGGGCTGCTCAAGACGCTCGAGGAGCCGCCGCCCTACGTCAAGTTCATCTTCGCGACGACGGAGATCCGCAAGGTCCCGGTCACCATCCTCTCCCGCTGCATGCGCTTCGACCTGCGGCGCGTCTCGGCCGAGACAATGACTGCCCACCTCGTCGAGCTGCTGGGCCGGGAGAACATCGACTACGAGCCCGAAGCGCTGGCCATGATCGTCCGCGCCGGGGAAGGCAGCGTGCGTGATTGCCAGAGCCTGCTCGACCAGGCGATCAGCCACGGCGCCGGCAGGGTCACGGCAGAAGCTGTCAAGTCCATGCTCGGTCTCGGCGACCGCGCCCGCACCATTGACCTCTTCGAGAACCTGATGTCCGGCGATATCGCCGGTGCCCTCGAGCTGATGCGCTCGCTCTACGACGCCGGCGCCGATCCGCAGACGATCGTAGCCGACCTCTGCGATCTCACCCATCTCGTGACCCGCATCAAGGTCGTCCCAGCCGCCGCCGAAGATGCCGCGCTGACGCCGGAGGAGCGCCGCCGTGGCGCCGATCTCGCCGGGCGCCTGTCGATGCGCGCGCTCAGTCGCACCTGGCAGATCCTGTTCAAGGGCTTCGACGAAGTCGCCCAGGCCGGTAACGCACTGCAGGCAACCGAAATGGTGCTCATCCGGCTCGCCTACGCCGCCGACCTGCCGGCACCCGACGAACTGATCGCGCGTCTTGGCAACGCCAGCAGCACCGCGCCCGCTGCGTTACCCCCGGCCGCGCCGCCGCCACTGCGCGGCAGCGCTGGCCCGCAGGCGGCGCGCCAGCTCGCTCCCGAGCCCAGCCCCAGGTTCGTTCACGAGCCGGTAACACCCCCGCGCACCGGCCCGCAGAGCTACGCCGAGCTCGTGGCGCTCGCTTCCGAAAAGCGCGACCTTCTCGTCAAGCACGCCCTCGAGGCCAGCCTCCGGCCCGTATCGTTCGCCGACGGCCGGCTGGAGGTGGCGCTGGTCGAGGGCGCGAACGCCGACATCATCCAGACGCTGCAGGCCCGGCTCAAGCTCTGGACCGGCCGCAACTGGCTGGTCACCGTCAAGAACGATGCCGCCGCGGCTCCGGTCCCCACGCTGCGCGAGATCGCCGAGCAGCGTCAGGCCGAAGCCCGAGCGGAGGCGCATCAGGATCCGCTGGTCCAGGCCGTGCTCGAGACCTTCCCCGGTGCCCGGGTTGTCAACGTCAAGCTGCGCAGCGAGCCCGCGATGGACGCTGCCGCCGATATCGAAGAGGACGACGAATGAAAGACTTCATGGGGATGATGCAGAAGGCCCAGGAGCTGCAATCCAAGATGGAGCAGATGCAGGCTTCGCTGGGCAACATCGTCGTGGAGGGGCGCTCCGGTGGCGGGCTGGTCACCGTTTCCCTCTCGGGCAAGGGCGAGCTCAAGGCCCTCAAGATCGATCCGTCGCTGATAAAGGCCGAGGAGGCCGAGGTCCTCGAGGACCTCATCATCGCCGCGCACGCCGATGCCAAGGCCAAGGTCGAGACCGAGATGCAGAGCAGGATGGCCGAGGTCACGGCTGGCCTGCCGCTGCCTCCCGGCATGAAGTTCCCGTTCTGATTGTTCGATGGCGACCGGCGGACCCGAGATCGAGCAGCTGATCCAGCTGATGGCGCGTCTGCCGGGCCTCGGGCCGCGTTCCGCGCGGCGCGCCGTGCTGCACCTCATCAAGAAGAAGGACGGCCTGATGGTGCCGCTTTCGGCCGCGCTCGACCGCGCCGTTGCGGCCGTCCGCGTCTGCGAAGTCTGCGGCAACGTCGATACGCGCTCGCCCTGTGGCATCTGCTCTGATCAGCGCCGCGCCGGATCGGGCATCCTCATTGTCGTCGAGGACGTCGCCGACCTCTGGGCGCTCGAGCGCGCCGGGGTCGGGGCGGTCAAGTACCACGTCCTCGGTGGCGTGCTGTCGCCCCTCGACGGCGTCGGACCGGATGACCTCTCGATCGACGGGCTCCTGCGCCGGGCGCCGGAATTCTCCGAGATCGTGCTGGCGGTGAACGCCACCGTCGAGGGCCAGACCACCGCGCACTACATCACCGACCGGCTGGCCGGCTCAGGCATCCGCGTCACCCGCCTCGCTCACGGCGTCCCCGTGGGCGGCGAGCTCGACTACCTCGACGAAGGCACGCTCAGCCAGGCACTCAGGGCGCGGACGGAAATTGGTGACTAGCGACCGGCGAGTAGTGCTCCGTCTCTACCCACTATTCGGTCTCTATCAGTGCACGCCCTTCTCGCTGTCGAACCCGTCGTTGTCCGACTCCCATTCCTCCGGATCTAGCACCTCGTCCAGATCGTCCTCGTCCTGGCCGCCAGCCTGCAGGACGTCATCGTCATCATCATCATCATCATCATCGTCGTCCTCCTCCTCGAGGTCGAGCAGGTCGTCGTCGTCCGGCGCCAGCGTTTCGCGGTGCTCGAGCGGGTCGATGTCGATCGCCGCGTCCAGCGGGCTATAGGCCTCCGGCTCGTCATTGACGTTGTCGAGCTGGGTCTGGAGCGAGGCAATGCCGCGTTCCACTTCTTCAAGCAGGGATGCGGCGTCGTTGTCGCCGAACTCTGAGGCGGCGCGCATGCTCAGATGCTCGCGCAGGTCGATGAGCCGGCTCAGCCGGTCGGCAGCCGATAGCGTGGGGGAGTTGATCAGCTCCTCGATCTCGTCCTGGCTCAGCGCTTCGGGAATGCCCAGGTCGTTGACGTCGGCGTCGTCGAGGCCGAGGTCCTGCGGCACGATCGGATCGTGGTTGGAAATGTTGCTCAAGGTGCGCTCCTTCCAAGCGGTTTGTTCTTCAACGCCGTTGAGGGCTTACGGTTCGCCGCGAGGAGGAGGCGGGCCCGAAGGTCCGCCTCCCGCGGCGCACTCGCCGGAGGTCTATGCGAGCGTCGCCTTGAGGAAATCCACGGTCCGCTGCCAGGCGAGATCTGCCGCCGCCTTGTCGTAGCGGGCCGCCGAAGTGTCGTTGTTGAAGGCGTGGTTGACCCCCTCGTAGACGAAGATCTGGTGGTCGACCCCGGACGCCTTCAGCGCCGCCTCGAAGTCGGGAATGCCGGCGTTGATGCGGGTGTCGAGGCCGCCATAATGGGCCATCACCTTGCCCTTGATCTTGGCGACGTCCTCCGCCTTGGGCTGGGCGCCGTAGTAGGGCACCGCAGCGAGCAGGTCCGGTGAGGCAACGGCCAGGTTGTTGACCGTCCCGCCGCCCCAGCAGAAGCCGATCGCACCGACCTTGCCCGTCGATTGCGGCAGCGTCCTGAGGTAGGCGATCGTCGCAAAGCCGTTGGCCGTGACATCCTGCGGCGTCAGCTGCTGGAACAGCGGCCGCGCCGCCTCCTCATCCGCGGGCGTGCCGCCGAGGTCGGACAGGAAGTCGGGCGCCAGCGCAACAAAGCCCTCGAGCGCCATGCGCCGGGTGACGTCCTTGATGTGCGGCACCAGCCCGCGGTTCTCGTGCACGACGATCACCGCCGGGAACGGTCCGCCCTCTTTGGGCACGGCGAGATAGCCGCTCATCTCGCCCTTGGCGCCCGGATAGGTCACGGCCGAGATGTCGAGCCGCGGATCGCTCTCCTCGCTCAGCCCCTGTGCTTTGGCGTTGGCCGCCATCAGGCTTGCTGCAGTCGTCGCCGCCGCCACCGAGCCCGCGAGCTTGGCGAGGTTGTCCATGAACTTGCGGCGGTCGAGCGAAAGGTGAGTGTAGTCGTCGTAGAGATCGATCATCTCCTGGGTGATCGTCGGCTGGTCGTTGCCGGTGCGGTCGTCCATGGGCTAACTCCTCCCTGAGTTGACCACCAAAGCAAAGCCCGGCCCGGCGCCATGTGCCACCGGCATAACGTCATTGTGAGAGGGGACGATGGCCGATCACGCGGCAACGGTGCGCGATTACCTCAACGTGCTCAGCGACTTGAGCGCGCCACCCGAAGCGCTCGCGGCTTTCCTCCACCCGGAAGTCGAGCAGACCGAGTTCCCCAACCGGCTGGTACCGAACGGCGCCCGCCGCGACCGCCAGCAGCTGCTCGACGGTTTCGCCCGCGGCAAGGCGGTGACGCGCGCGCAGAGCTTTTCGCCGACCCTGATTGTAGTTCAAGGCGATGTCGTTGCCGCTGAGTTCGACTGGTGGGCGGAGCTCACCGTTCCAATCGGCAACCTCCCGGCTGGCGGTCGAATGACCGGGCACTTCGCGACCGTGATCGAGTTCCGCGACGGGTTGATCTGGCGCCAGCGCAACTACGATTGCTTCGAGCCGTTCTGAGGACATGAGCAAGGATCTCAAGAAGGGCGACAAGGTCAGCTGGACCTGGGGCGCCAACACGGCGCATGGCACAATCGCCCGGCGCTACACCAGCCGCGTCCGGCGGACGATCAAGGGCAAGGTGGTGATCCGCACTGCCAGCGAAGACGAGCCTGCCTACATGGTGACCCAGGAAGACGGCGGCCGCGCCCTCAAGAGCGCAAGCGAGCTGACCCGGGAATAACCGTCACTCTCCGGCCAGGAGCCGCGGCTGGTCCTCGTCGAACGCTGCAAGCCAGTCGCCATCGTCGGCGCTCCTGGTGATCGCCTGGGCGCGGTGCTCCACGACCTCCACGGCGGCGTTTTCGGTCCACGACGCGGGAATGGTCTTGCTCGTCTTGGCGCCGAGATCGCGCAGCATCTCGACCTGCCGCACGACGCTGCCGCGCCCGCCCGAGAGCTGGTTCCGGGTGTCCTCGAACTGGCTCTTTGCCCGCTCGATGCTCTTTCCCAGCGCGTCCATGTTGGAGAGGAAGCCGAACACCTTGTCGTAGAGCGCCCCGGCCCGCTCGGCGATCTCCTCGGCATTGCGGTGCCGCCGCTCGATGTCCCACAGGTTGCGGATCGTGCGCAGCGTCGTCATCAGCGTGGTCGGCGTGGTCAGATAGACGCCCATGCCATGGGCATAGTCGAGCAGCGACGGATCGGCCTTCATCGCCTCCGAGAACGCCGGCTCGATGGGCAGGAACATCAGCACGCAGTCGAGTCCGCTGCCGGTCTTGCGCGCATAGTCCTTTCCGGCCAGCGTCTTGATGTGGCTGCGGATCGAGGCGATGTGCGCCCTGAGGTGCTGCGAACGGTCCTCGTCCTCGGGCGCGTTGACATAGAGGTCGAACGCGTTGAGCGAGACCTTGGAGTCGATGATGATCTTGTCCCCGTTGGGCAGGTCGACCTCGACGTCGGTGCGCACCCGCGCGCCGTCCTCGCCGGTATGCGTCTGCTGGGTGCGGAACTGTTCGCCGTCACGCAGCCCCGACTTCTCGAGGATGGTCGACAGGATCATCTCGCCCCAGGCGCCCTGCGACTGGGAATTGCCCTTGAGTGCCCGCGCCAGGTTGTTCGCCTCCTGGCTCATGCTCATGCCGGTCTGCAGCAGCGTCTGGATGTGCTGCCCGAGCGCCGCCCGGTCGCGCACCAGCCCAGTATGGAACTCGTTGATCTTCTCGCCCAGAGGCTTGAGCAGCGTGTCCACCTGCTCGCGATTCTGCTTGGTGAACGTCTCCGATTGCGACCGCAGCACCTCGCCCGCCAGCGCCTTGAACTCGTCGGACATCTGCTGGCGCGCACCCATGAAGCGCTGCAGGTTCTCCTCGGACTGGCGGGACTGCTCGATCATGGTGGCGCGCGTCGCCGCTGCCTCGGCCCGCAACGCCGAGTTCTCCTCGATCTGTGCGTCTAGCCGTTGCTCCAGCGCCCGGATGCGCGCGTCGCGATCGGCGACCTGCTGGATGAAGGAGGCGCGCAAGCCATCGGCAGCGCGGTCCGCCATCTCGACGATCCGTGCCCGGTCGCGCCGAAGTGCGACCATCACCAGCACGATGAGGACGAGCGTCAGCGCAGCCCCGCCAATCGTGGCGACGCCGGCGGTGACCTCATAGCCGCCCATCGAGAACAGGTAAGTATCCACGCCGCCTCGGCTGATTCGAACTCCGTTCCCCTATTGTTCCATGTTCCGCCGCAAAGGGGAAGGGCCGCGCTCCGGTTGACCCATGGGCAGGAATAACCATATTGCAGCCCTGATCTTCCTCGAGGCCCGCCCCATGGCGAAACGCGAAATTCTTGTGCTCCCCGACCCGCGCCTGCGCGCCGTTGCCGACCCAATCGAAGAGGTCGACGACAGCGTCCGCAAGCTTGCGGCCGACATGCTTGAAACCATGTACGAGGCGCCCGGCATCGGTCTTGCCGCGACACAGATCGGCGAGATGAAGCGCATCGTCGTCATGGACCTCAGCAAGGATGACGAGCCCAAGGCGCCGATCGTCATGATCAATCCCGAGATCCTGCGGTTCTCCGAAGACACCACGGTCACGGAGGAGGGGTGCCTTTCGATCCCCGAGCTCTACTATGAGGTCGAGCGACCAGCTTCGGTCACCGTGCGCTATACCGATCTTGACGGTAAGGCCGTCGAGAAGGAAGCCGATGACCGCCTCGCCATCTGCGTCCAGCACGAGATAGATCACCTCGATGGTGTGCTCTACATCGACTATCTCAGCCGGCTGAAACGCGACCGCGTCCTCAAGAAGTTCGAGAAGGCCAGGAAGCGCGCCGCGGGCTGACGGTGTCCTGAACTCGTGGCCGGCATGCTCGCCATGAGGTCTTCCTTCCGCTCTCGGTAGCTTCACGGCGAGCCTGTCGGAGCACGGGGGCGTGTCATTGGAGTACTCATGCGCGTCGTCTTCATGGGCACCCCGGAATTTGCGGTGCCTACCCTCATCGAAATCGTCGGGCAGGGCCACGAGGTCGTCGCGGTCTATACCCGCGCGCCCAAGCCGGCTGGTCGTGGGCAGGCCGAGCGCAAGTCGCCGGTCCATCTCGCCGCCGAAGGGTTCGGCATCCCGGTCTTCACGCCGCGCACGCTGCGCGACGATGCGGCCCAGTTGGTCTTTGCCGGTCACGGGGCTGACGTTGCCGTCGTGGTTGCCTACGGTCTGATCCTGCCCAAGCCGATCCTCGATGCGCCGCGGCTGGGCTGCCTTAATCTCCATGGCTCCCTGCTGCCGCGCTGGCGCGGCGCTGCACCGATCCAGCGGGCGGTGCTCGCCGGCGACACGCGGACCGGCGTCTGCGTCATGGCGATGGAGGAGGGGCTCGATACCGGCGCCGTCGCCATGCGCGAGGAAATCCCGATCGGCCCTGATACCACTGCCGGCGAGGTGCACGATCAGATGATGCGCGTCGGCGCCGACCTGATGGCGCGCGCCCTGGCAGCTCTGGAGCGTGGCTCCCTCGAATTCACGCCGCAAGGGGAAGAGGGCGTCACCTACGCCGCCAAGATCGACAAGGCCGAGGCCCGGATCGATTGGAGCCGTTCCGCACCTGAGGTCCACAACCTCATCCGCGGCCTCTCGCCGTTCCCGGGCGCCTGGTTCGAGATCGAAACGCCCGAGCGCGCGGTGCGCGTGCGGGCACTGCGCTCGACATTGGCCTCCGGCTCGGCACAGCCCGGCGAGGTCGTCGGCCCCGGGCTCACCATCGCCTGCGGCAGCGGCGCCGTACGCCTGTTGCAGGTCCAGCGCGAAGGCAAGGCGGCGATGGATGCGGCTGCCTTTCTTCGCGGCACCCCGCTCGCCCGCGCCCTCTAGGACCGCGCTGAGTCGCGGAAGGCTGCCGTGGGCTCGCTGACCAGATAGACTTGGTAGTAACCGAGCACCTCGTTGCCGCGCTTGCGCTCGATGACGCTGACCAGTTCGCTCTGCCCGAAGAAGTGATCCGGCGGGACCGGTGCGGACGGGTTTCCCAGCCCGCTGACGTAGAGCGCCGGCCAGCCCAGCGCATCTGCATCGAGCGGCGGCGCATAGACGTAACGCAGCCGGTCGCCAAGCTGATGGACCGGCAGCGGATCGCCCGCAAACTGCGCGTACGCCCCAAGCTGCCCGGTCACCCCATAGTCGAAGGGGATGACAATCCACCGGGCACCCCTCTCGTGCGCCAGCGAAAGCACCTCCGCCGTCATGTCGCGGAAGCCGTGCATGTCGCGCGTCCGGTCGAACCCCACCGACGGAAACGGAAAGAACACCGCCTGCGTGAACACCACGGCGATCGCGGAGATCCCGTAGACGACCTGGCTCTGCCGCAGCGTCCAGACGATCCCGCCGATCAGCCCGCGCGGCCGCAGCGCCAGCGCCGCCCAGGCGCCGCAGAGCGTCAGCCCCGCCCAAACTGGCAGCAGCCAGTTGAGCTCGACCCGCGAATGCGTCGCATGGACGATGAAGTAGACGATCGTCGGCAGCCCGCTCAGCAGTCCCAGCGCCAGCCCGTTGCTCGCCGCCCCGCCGCGCCGCCGCAGCAGCATGACGCCGGCCGCAAAGCTGAAGCCCAGCAGCGCCGGACCGACCGCCAGCGCCTGCCCTGCCACCATCTCCACGAAATGGTCGAAAAACCCCGCCGCCGTGGCGTCGGCACCGATCGTCCGCCGCCCCTGGAACCAGAACGTCACCCAGTTGTGCGCCCGGTTCCAGATCACCAGCGGCGAGAACACCAGCGCGGCAACCACCGGCGCCGCCCACACCTGCCACAGCCCGAACCAGCTCCGCCGCTCGCGGCTGCTGATGAGGAACAGCAGCAGCCCGAACGCCAGGAACCCGTTGGTGAGCTTGGACTCGAGTCCCAGCCCCGCGAAGACACCCGCGACCAGCCACCAGTTGGCGTTCTTGCTGCCGATGAACTCCGCCACCGCCCAGAGCGTCAGCGTCCAGCAGAGGATCGACGGCGCATCGGGCGTCATGATCAGCCCCAGCGCGGCCCCGATCGACACCGCGTGCCAGATAGCCGCCAGCGCCGCGGTCCGCGCGTCGAACAGGAGCCGCCCGATCCGGTAGATCGCCGCCGCGACGGCGATGTCGCCCAGGATCGACATCAGCCGCACGCCGATCTCGTTCTCGCCCGCGATGGCGCGCCCGAGCGCAATCAGCCACGCCACCATCGGCGGATGGTCGAGATAGCCCCACGAGGGCTGCAGCGACCACAGCGTGTAATAGCCCTCGTCGAAGACCAGCTCGGTGCTGCCCGCGACCCAGAGCTTGATGACCGCGATGGCGAGAACGATGACGGCGACGCTGGATGGGCGCGCCCAGAGCGGCAGCGAGGGGTCTGGGGCGGGGCGGGCCATCGCGGCAAGGCTTAGCCGCGCCGCGGGCGCATCGTCAACGCGTGGATTTGTCGCCAGATCGGCTTATAACCCCGCCTCCGCCGGACCAACGCCATGCCCCGCTACCGCCTCACGCTCGAATACGACGGCACCCCGTTCTGCGGCTGGCAGCGCCAGCGCGACCGGCTGTCGGTGCAGCAGGCGCTCGAGGAGGCGATCGCCCGCTTCTCCGGCGAGTCCCCGGTCACTCAGGCGGCCGGCCGCACCGATGCCGGCGTGCACGCGCTGGGCCAGGTGGTCCACTTCGACCTCGAGCGCAGCTGGGACCCCTTCCGCATCCGCGAGGCGCTGAACTACCACCTCAAGCCGCTGCCCGTCGCGGTGCTCAGCGCCGACGAAGCCCCGGCCGGCTTCGAAGCGCGCTTCAGCGCCACCGGCCGCCGCTACGAGTACCGCATCCTCAACCGCCGGGCCCGCCCCGCGCTCGAGCAGCAGCGCGTCTGGCACGTGCCGGTACCGCTCGATGCCGACGCAATGCACGCCGCCGCCCAGCTGATCCTCGGCAAGCACGACTTCTCGACCTTCCGCGCCGCCGAGTGCCAGGCAAACACGCCGATCCGCACGCTCGACCGGCTCGATGTCCGCCGGCAGGCCGACATGGTGGTGATCACCGCCGCCGCGCGCAGCTTCCTCCACCACCAGGTCCGCTCGATGGTCGGTTCCCTCAAGCTCGTGGGGGAGGGGCGCTGGACGCCCGCGTCGTTCCGCGCGGCGCTCGATGCCCGCGATCGCGCCCGCTGCGGTCCGATGGCGCCGCCCGAAGGCCTCTACCTCACGGGCGTCGACTACTAGGCCGGCACTGCACTCGCGGCGGCGCCCGCCACAGCCTCGGCAGCGGGCGGGAACACCAGCCCGATGATGATCAGCCCGACGCTGACCCCCACGAGCTGTGCAATGAGGAACATTGCGATCTGCAGCGCCGAGAGCGTCACGATGATCCGCGCGATGTTGATCTCGATGATGATCACGAGGATGCCCATCGCCACCATCGCGATCTCGCCGGACAATCCGAACTGGCTGAGCACCGCCGAGAACAGGGTCAGGAAGAACGTCGCCCAGTTGTCGGCGACGAGATAGGGCCCCAGCCCGTCCAGCCGGCGGATCTGGCGCAGCACGATGGCCGAAAAGCCCACCTGTGCCGCAAAGAGGATGGCGACGATGATCAGCGCCCGGGTGATCGCGCCACCGGGCGGGTGCGCGCCAAGCAGCAACGGCCCGTACGCGGCGACGAGCTGCGCCACCAGCAGTGCGATGAAGCTCCCGTAGAGCCCGCGACGGGAGAAATCGAAATAGTCCGAAGCCCGGCGGTCGCCCCTGATCAGGGCCAGGACACCGCGACCCGCGGCAGACATTTCCTGTAGCAGCGTGGTGGGTTGCGCGGGCACGGTTGGGCGAAGTCCGTCAGATGGGGCCGGGGCCCGGGGCAATGACCATGTAGAGACTGAGGGGGAGGGCCACAAGCACAACGATGCAAAGCGCGGCAAAGGCGATGCTTACGCGCAGCTCGAGTCCCGCCGCGGCGCGCGCCAGCCGGAACATCATGTAGCCGAGCAATGCCAGCACGACAGGACCGGCCGGGACGCCGATGGCCGAGAGCGGAATGCCGGCGAGCACCGCCAGCGCCAGCCCGTGGATGGCCGGCACCAGCAGCCCATGGAGATTGGATCGCA
>JAEZBF010000316.1 GCA_023427545.1 Pseudomonadota bacterium | reverse complement strand
CCGCCATGTCTTAGCCCCCGCGCCGCGAGACTCCGGCGGCCGGTCCAGCTAATCGGGCCATGGTTAACGATTGGTTACAAAGCGCCTCTGCCCGGCAGGATTTGCCGGGCCGCGACTGCCGAATGGCCTCAGGCGCCTACCACTACCTGACGAGCTTGTCAGCTAAGTGACTGTGATCACTCGCTAAGTGCATTTGGCACGGTTCTCGCAAGGTGAGTGGCGGACCAGACGGCCTGGGGAGGTTGGACGGTCCGGACGTAAAACCGGGGAACCTTGCGCCATGGATAACGCGCAGATCGTCAGCCTTTCGCGGCAGATGGCGCTGCAACGGCAGATGGATGTCGTCGCCAACAATCTGGCCAACATCAACACCACTGGCTTCAAGGCCGAGGACATCCTCTTCACCACGGCGCAGATGCCGGGTGCTCGGGATACCAGCTTCGCCTTCGCCGACCAGCCGCTGGCATTCACCGAGGGCTGGGCAACGATGCACGACCTCGCCGCCGGTTCGATCACCGATACCGGCAACCCGCTCGACGTGGCACTGGAGGGCGACGGCTTCCTGACGGTTCAGACGCCGGAAGGCGAGCGCTACACGCGAGCCGGATCGCTGCAGATCGACTCCACGGGCACGCTCGTCGACGTCAACGGCAACCCGGTGCTGAGCGAGCTTGGCCCCGTGCACTTCGAACCCGGCCAGACCGACGTCAGCATCACTGCGAACGGAAACATCCTGACCTCCACCGGGTCGAAGGGGAAGCTGAAGATCGTCGAGTTCGACAACCCCCAGGAGCTGACGAGAGCGGGCAACAACCTGTTCGCCGGCGGCACGCCGGTGACTGCAACCGACACCCGCGTGGTTCAGGGCGCAATCGAGCGCTCCAACGTATCGGGCGTCGCCGGGATGACGGAGATGATCCGCGTCTCCCGCGCCTACGAGACGCTCGCGAACCTCATGCAGCAGCAGGACGACACCCGGCGCTCGGCCATCGAGCGGCTCGGTAACCTCAGCGCCTAAGCCGGAGAAACCAGATGAAAGCCCTCTACATCGCTTCGACCGGCATGGGCGCCCAGGAGCGGAACGTCGAAATCATCTCCAACAACATCGCCAACATGCGCACCACCGGCTTCAAGCGGCAGCGCGCCGAGTTCCAGGACCTGCTCTACCAATCGTACCGCAAGGCCGGATCGCAGACCTCGGACCAGGGGACGGTGGTGCCTGTCGGCATCGAGATCGGCTCGGGCGTGCGGACCGCGGCGACGCCCCGGGTGATGAGCCAGGGCAGCGTCACGCCGACGGAGAAAGACCTCGACCTCGCAGTCCGTGGCGAAGGGTTCTTCGTCGTGCAGATGCCGGACGGGCGCACGGCTTACACCCGTGACGGCTCGTTCGAGCGTGATGCCGATGGCCAGCTCGTCAACGTGAACGGCTATCAGATCCAACCCGGCATCACGATCCCCGACGGAGCGACGCAGGTCTCGATCTCCGCCGACGGCATGGTGCAGGCGTATCTGGGCACCGACCCTGCCCCAACCCAGCTTGGGCAGCTCCAGCTTGCACGCTTCGTCAACAAGGCAGGCCTCGAGGCCGCCGGCGACAACCTGTTCGTCGAAACCGCATCCAGCGGTCCGGCCCAGCTCGGCCTGCCCAACAGCGACGGCACGGGCAACGTCATGCAGGGCTACCTCGAGAGCGCCAACGTCAACGCCGTTACGGAAATCGCCGACCTCATCGCCGCGCAGCGCGCCTACGAGATGAACGCCCGCGTCGTGTCGGGCGCCGACGAGATGCTGCAGGCCACCGCGCAGATGCGCTGAGAAAGGAGCTGAAGAATGATCCGCAAGCTTTTCTCTGCCCTCATCCTTGCCGCCCTGCCAATCACGGTCGCCGAAGCCGCTCCAGTCCTACGGGCGGAAGTGACCGTCCGCGCTCCCGTGGTCACCGTCGCCGACATGTTCGACGATGCCGGCAGTCTTGCCGAACAGCCGCTGTTCCGCGCCCCCGAGCCCGGCACCAGTGGCATCGTTTCGGTCGAGGCAGTGCGCCAGGCGGCCGCGCTTATCGGGCTGACGCAGTTCAGCTCGGATGGCGTGCTGCGGGTACGGGTGGCCCGGGCCGCCGCGCTTATCGATGAGGCGGCGCTGACGGCGCTGATCGTTGGCGACCTCAAGGCCCGGGGCATCGTCACACCGATCATCAGCGCGCAGACGACTTTCGACCAGCACCCGCTGAACTTCAACGCCGAGGCGGTGGAGCAGCCTGTCGCACTGGCGGGTCTGCGCTACATGCCGGGCAGCGGCGTCTTCGTCGCCCGCTTCCTGCTCGCGGGACGCGACGCGCCGCTCGACCTCAGCGGTCGTATCGAGCTGATGGTCGAGGCGCCGCACCTGGTCACCACCCTTCGCGCCGGAGCGGTCCTCACCGAGGCCGACGTCCAGATGAAGCTGGTGCCGCTGCGCTACGCGGAATCCGCCGGCTACGCCGAACCCGACCAGATCATCGGCAAGGCGCTGGTCCGCCAGAGCCGGGCGGGCACCGTGCTGAAGTCTTCGGACGTCACCGAGCCGCAGGTGGTCAACCGAAACGAGCCGGTCACGATCTTCTTCCGCAGCGGCGCCCTCACGCTGAGCGCCAAGGGTCAGGCGCTGAGCGGCGCGGCGAAGGGTGACATGGTTCAGGTGCTCAACCTCGTCAGCCGTAAAGTGCTCACCGCCGTCGCCGTGTCGACGGGTGCGGTCGAGATCGTGACCACCCCTAAAGACGTCAACGTCGCCGGCCTCTAGCAGAGAAATCGAACATGAACCTCCTCCGTATCCTCTCCATTCTTGCACTGGTGGCTTCGCTTGGCGGCTGCGCAACCTTCGATAAGCTCAGCACGGTCGGTGAGGCGCCTAAGCTGTCGGCGATCAAGGATCCGACCGCCCAGCCCGGGTACCGGCCGGTGAACATGCCGATGCCGACGATCGAGCAGGCCTCGTATCAGCCGAACTCACTGTTCTCGAACCAGGCACGCGGCTTCTTCAAGGACCAGCGCGCGCACCGGATCGGCGACATCCTGACCGTTACGGTGACGATCGACGACCAGGCGCAGATCTCGAACCAGACCGCGGCCAAGCGCACCTCCACCAATGAGGCGGGCGTCGGCGGTGCACTCGGCTCGATCTTTGCCGCGGCGGCGCCGACCATCGATCCTTCCATCGAGACCAGTTCGGGCATCAACAACTCGGGCTCTGGGTCGGTGAACCGGTCCGAGAACCTGACGACCTCGGTGGCGGCGGTGGTCACGCAGGTGCTGCCCAACGGCAATCTCGTCATCGAGGGGCACCAGGAAGTCCGCGTCAACTTCGAGGTGCGCGACCTGATCGTTGCCGGCATCGTGCGGCCGGAGGACGTTGGCTCCGACAACACCATCCCGTCGGCCAAGATTGCGGAGGCGCGTATCGCTTACGGCGGACGCGGGCAGATCACGGATGTCCAGCAGCCGCGCTACGGCCAGCAGATTATGGACGCGATCCTGCCGTTCTAAAAGCTTCCGCCGGCGCATTCCCCCACTACGGCGCCGACGGCACGGCGAGTTCCAGGATAGAACCGCCACAAGGGCGCAGCCTCCCCGGGCTGCGCCCTCCGTATTTCGCAGAGCGCAACCGCATCAGGACGATGCCAGCTCCTACGCGGGGTTTCGCCGCCGGTTGCGATTAGCTAAGCGGTAGGCGAGCTACCACCGGAGCCTCAGATGACTGCAAACTCCGCCTTCTCCCGACTAGAAGATCTGGGCAAGCGCCTCGAGGCGCTCGAGCACGCCATGTCGATGCTCAGCGTCGACGAGGCGGTGATGATGCCGACGGGCGGCGGCGAGAAGCGCGCCGAGGCAATGTCAGTGCTTGCGGGCATGTACCACGAGATTGCGACCGCCCCCGAGGTCGGCGATTGGCTGGCGGCGGCCGGCGGGGAGCCGCTCGATGACATGCAGCAGGCGGCGATCCGGGAGCAGCAGCGGGTCTACACGAACATGACCTGCCTCTCGGCGGACTTCGTGCGCCGGCAGGTGAACGCGCGGAGGCGGTCCGAGCAGCTGTGGCGCGAGCTGCGGGCCAAAGACGACTGGGCCGGTTTCCTGCCCGCGTTCGAGGGTGTGGTGGCGATCGCCCGTGAAGAGGCCGAGCTGCGCGCCAAGGCGCTCGGGCTCGAGCCGTACGACGCGATGATGGAGCAGTACGATCCGGGCAACCGCTCGGCGGACATCAACCCGGTTTTCGCGGCACTCAAGGCCTTCCTCAAGGACTTCGTCCCGCAAGCCGTCGCGCACCAGGAGGAAAAGCGCGCACGCCGGCCGCTGAAGCCGCTGAACGCGCCTTTTGCCATCGAGAAGCAGAAGACGCTGGGGCTCGCCATCATGGAGGCGCTGGGCTTCGACTTCGAGCATGGCCGGCTCGACGTCTCGCATCACCCGTTCTGCGGCGGCGTGCCGACCGACGTGCGGATGACCACGCGCTACACGACGAGCGACTTCCTGTCGTCGCTGATGGGCATCATCCACGAGACCGGGCATGGGCTCTACGAGCAGAACCTGCCCAAGGAATGGTCGCACTTCGCAGTGGGCAAGGCACGGGGCATGGCCATCCACGAGAGCCAGAGCCTGTTCCTCGAAAAGCAGGTTGGCCGCTCACCCGAGTTCTGGGAATGGGCAATGCCGCTCATCGCCGAGCACCTCGGGCCCGAGGCCATCGCCGGCTGGGAGCTCGATGACCTGCTGGCACATGTCCACGAGGTCAAAACCGGCTTGATCCGGGTGGATGCCGACGAGGCGACCTACCCGCTCCACGTGATCCTGCGATATGAGATCGAAAAAGGCCTGATCGAGGGAACCATCGCGCCGCGCGACGTGCCTGAGGAATGGCACGGCCGGATGAGCGAGTATCTCGGCCTGCCGACCCGCGACAATTACAAGGACGGGCCGATGCAGGACGTCCACTGGCCGAGCGGCGCCTTCGGGTACTTCCCGAGCTATACGCTTGGCGCGATGACAGCCGCGCAGCTCTGGAGCGCGCTCGAGCGTGACCATCCGGATGCCCGCGAGGACATGCGCAACGGCCGGTTCGTTGCGATCAACGACTGGCGGCGCGAGAAGATCTGGTCGCAGGCGTCACGCTACTCGACGCCGGAACTTCTGAAACGCGCGACCGGCGAGAAGCTCAACCCAGAATACTTCGAGGAACACCTCAAGCGCCGCTACCTCGGCGAGCCGTAGCTTCATCGACGTCAGCGCCCGCAGCGTTCCCGCATCAAGGTAATCTCGTCCTCGCGCCCGCGCAGGTTGAACTGCACTTGGATCGAGCGTTGCCGCACCGGCGTGATGCGGACGACAAGGTTGTTGCCGCCCTCGAGCGTCTCGAGGAAAGCGTCGGAATCTCGCGCGCTGGGGAACGCGATGCTGGTGTTGCCTGGACCAACCGGGAGGCTGCGGACCTGGCTGCCCGTCTGCTGGACCTGGAAGCTGATCGCCGCATCGTCGCTGGTCTCCGACAGCAGCTGGCCGGCGAAGGTGAAGCTGACGCCGAGGACGCCTTCGGTGCAGGCGATCGTCATTTCGGCCGGACGGCGGCCGTTCGGACGCGCGGGGATCGCCTGGCTGGATTGAATGATGA
>JAEZBF010000117.1 GCA_023427545.1 Pseudomonadota bacterium | reverse complement strand
ACGACATCATCCGCATCGAGGACGAGTTCGGCCGTACCTGACCCACTGTTGCAGGAGGCTTCTGTGACCATTCCGTTGAGCGCGGCCGACACGCCGTGCGTCCTGATCGACCTCGACCGGGTGGAGGCCAACCTCCGCCGGGTCCAGGAACACGCCGAGGCGAACGGTTACCGCCTCCGGCCGCATACAAAGACGCATAAGCTGCCGCAGTTCGCCCACCGGCAGGTAGCGCTGGGCGCGGTTGGGATTACCGTGCAAAAGCTCGGCGAAGCGGAGGTCATGGCCGACGCCGGGCTCACCGATATCTTCCTGCCCTACAACATCGTGGGCGCACAGAAGCTGGCCCGCTTGCATGCCCTCAACGAGCGCGTGACGCTCGCCGTCACCGCCGACAGCGCGGAGACCGTCGCCGGATATTCCGAGACTTTCCGCGATGCAGCCAAACCGCTGACCGTGCTGGTCGAATGCGACACCGGCGGGGGCCGCTGCGGAGTGCAGTCTCCCGAGGCGGCGCTCGAGCTGGCGCGGCTGATCCTGCGCTCGCCCGGCCTGCAGTTCGGCGGCCTGATGACCTATCCTCCCGCCGGGCTCGCCGCCGCCGTCACCGACTGGCTTGCCCAGGCGCGGCAGCTGCTCGAGGACGCCGGCATCGCCGTTCCGGTCATCACCGGCGGCAATACCCCGGACATGTGGAATGCGGGCGACGGCGTTGTCACCGAGCGGCGGCCGGGCACCTACATCTATTACGACCGGTCGCAGGTTGCGCGCGGCGTCGCCACCCCGGACGATTGCGCGCTGACGGTGCTTGCCACCGTGGTCTCCCGCCCGACGCCGCTACGCGCGGTCATTGATGCGGGTTCGAAGGCGCTCTCGAGCGACCTGCTTGGGATGACCGGCTACGGCGTGATCCAGGGTACCGAGGTCACCGTAGCGAGCCTCTCCGAGGAGCACGGAGTGATTACTTTCCCCGAACCGACGCTGACGCCACGGGTCGGCGACCGCCTGCGCATCGTGCCCAACCACGCCTGCGTCGTCTCTAACCTCTTCGATAATGTCCACCTCGTAAGCAACGGCGAGATCGTCGAGACCGTGCCGGTCGCCGCGCGCGGCCGGGTGGACTAGGCGATGACCGCGAGCTTTACGCTCGAGAGCACCTGGCAGCCAGCCGAAGGCGGCACGACGGCCCGCCACGCGCTCTCCCTGAGCTATGAGGGCGACGGGCCGCTGCGAGATTTCCGCCTCGGCGTGTCTGGCCCGGCGCGGATCAGCAGCAACGCCCGGATCGGCGGCGGGCGGCTGGTTCGCCAGCTCTCGAACTATGCCGAGCTCGCGCCCGAGCCGGGCTTCGTGCTCAACCCCGGCGAGCGATGGACGATCGAGGTCGGCGCGCTCGACTACCCGCTGCGGCACTGGACCGATGCAACGACCGCAGGGTTCGTCATACTCTCCGACGGCAGCACTGCACCGGCACTAACGCTGCCGCCGCATCACGCGACACTCGGAGACGAGCGGCGCCGGGGCACGATGATGCTCGATGGTGTCGCCGAACTGCCGGTGGCTCTCCTGCCCTTTCCGCGCGACGTCTCGGTGGAGGGGCGGCGCAGCGTGCCGCCCGGACTCGATGTTGCCGACGACCAGCCGGCCGCCGAAGCCTTTCGTACGATAACCGAGCTGCTCTTTCCCGGTGAGGGCCTGGTCCGTAGCGCCGACGAAGGCGGTTTCCCGGTCCGGCTGGTTCTCACCGGCGGCATGGGTGTCGAAGACTACGGCCTCGAGTGGGACGGCGAAGGCGCAACCGTGACGGCCAGCAAGCAGGCGGGCCTCTTCCACGGCCTCATCACGCTCGGCCAGATCCAGCGCGGCGCCCGGCTGCAGCCGGGGCGCTTCGCCTTCCCCGCTTCCGGACGGATCAGCGACAGCCCGCAGATGAGCTGGCGCGGCTGCCATCTCGACGTCGCGCGGCGTTTCTACGGCACCGCGGAACTCAAGCGCTTCCTTGCGATCCTCGCCTGGAACAAGCTCAACGTGTTCCATTGGCACCTCTCCGACGACGAAGCCTTCCGCGTCGAGATCGAAGCCTTCCCCGAGCTCACGCGCACGGGGGCGTGGCGGGGTCACGGCCTCGCTGTGCCGTCGCTGCTGGGGTCCGGGCCCGAGCCGAGCGGTGGCGTCTACAGCCGCAAGGCGGTACAGGAGCTCGTCGCCTTCGCCGCATCGATGTTCATCACCGTGGTGCCCGAGATCGACATGCCGGGGCACTGCTACGCCATGCTCAAGGCGCTGCCGCAGCTGCGCGATCCGGGCGAAGACGGCGTCTATCACTCGATCCAGAGCTTCCCCAACAACTGCCTGAACCCGGCAGTAGAAGCTGTGTACCCGGCCGTTGAGGCCATCCTCGGCGAGCTCTTCGACCTCTTCCCCGGCCGCTACTTCCACGTCGGCGCCGACGAGGTGCCGGCGGACGCGTGGCATGCCTCCCCTCTGGCGAAGCGGCTGAGCTTGGAGCTCGGCGCGCCCGGGGCCGCGCCGCTTCAGGCGCACTTCTTGCGCCGCGTGCAGGAGATGGTCAGTGCCGCGGGCCGCATCACCGGGGCCTGGGAAGAAGCCGCCCAGGGCGGCGGCATCGACAAGGCCGAGAGCTACATGGTCGGCTGGCACGATGTCCAAGCCAGCCAGCGCCTCGCCGCAGAGGGCTACCGGGTCGTGGTCGCCCCGGGGCAGGCCTACTACCTCGACATGGCGAACGGCATCGACTGGCGCGAGCCCGGCGCCGGCTGGGCGGGCTGGTCGTCGCCGGAAACCACCTACGCGTTCGATCCATCGGCGGGATGGAGCGAGGAGGAGCGGACCCGGCTGATGGGTGTTCAGGCCTGCATCTGGAGCGAGCCGATGAGCGACCGCGCGGTGTTCGATCGCCTCGTCTTCCCGCGGCTCTCGGCGATCGCCGAGACTGGATGGACGGCGCCCGAGCGCAAGGATTTCTTGCGCTCTTCGGCAATCGCGGGGCTCATGCCCAACCTCTACGGCACCTACGAAGGCGCAGTGTAGTCGGCCCGCCGCCGCCAGCTCAGACGCAACTTTGCCGTCAGCTAGGGGTTTCCCTAGCCGACCACGGAGGTGATCCCCATGAGCGACAACACCAAGCCCGCCCCCAAACCGGGTGGTGCGCCGGCCTTCAAGGACGGCAAGAAGCCGGGCCCCAATTCCGCCGACGTCCAAGTCCGCGAAGCGGGTCCGGACGCGCAGGGCACAAAGCCCAGGAACTGGGACAAGACCGACGAGGAAGTGGACGAATCCTTCCCCGCGAGCGACCCGCCCGCCAACTACTGAACCGGACAAATGTGAAAGAGGCGGGACCCGCGGGCCCCGCCTCTTTTTAGTTCGCGGCTCCGCTCAGCGGTGGATGAAGAGCAGGATGATGATGATCAGCCAGATCGGCACGCCGAGCAGCCACAGACCCAAAGCGCGAAACATCTCGTTCTCCTAAATCCTGACGTGTTGCTCAGAAGCGGCGGAAGACGTCTTCGAAGACCGTGCCTTCGTCGCGGTGCTGGCCGCCCTTGGAGGCGCCCCAGTAGGCGGCGACGGCGCTGACGAGGAACGACGCAGCGATCAGGAACGCGGCTAGGATGCCGGTCTTGCGCGCCGTCTCGGCCGCGTCGGCGGCCTTGGCCTTGGCGTCGTCGATGCTGCCGAGCACCTCGTTCACCCGGCCCTGCGCCTCCTCGGCCGACAGCCCGGTGTTCTGCGACACCAGCTGGGTGAGATACGCCTTGTCGGTGTCCGAAACGCTGCCGTTGACCGCACCCTGGGCGCTGTCTCTTATACACACTGACGCTGC
>JAEZBF010000434.1 GCA_023427545.1 Pseudomonadota bacterium | reverse complement strand
TCGTTGGGGCTGCTTCCTTCCGGACCTGACCCGGTTGGCGAGGAACACGTCCGCGCCAACCTCCCGAGCGTTATATCGGAGATCGGGGCGGGGTTGGCAAGGGCGTGCGAAGAGGCGAGCGATGCTCCAGCGACAATTCGCCGAGAACTTTATTCGATGCCGGTACCATTCGTTGGCGCAGCGGGTGTTGGATCCCAGATGCTGAGCAACCGGTGAGATGCGTGGTCACCAAGATGCCGGGATTGGCGAAACCCACTGAGCGACAATGGCGACGACTACCAACGAGAAGCGGCGGGCCCCGCGTCGGGTGCTGCTCAAGAGCGGACGGATCATCTTCAACCGCGGCCGCTCGACCGTCGATTGCGTCGTTCGCAATCTCTCCAAGACCGGGGCGCGGCTCGAGGTCAAGACGGTTGTCGGGATCCCCGATGCCTTCTACCTGTCGATAAACGAGTCCGGCACGCAGCCCTGCCGGGTGGTGTGGCGGCGACTCAAGGAGATCGGCGTCTCGTTCGAGCGCGCTTAACCCTCAGCCCCTTGTGCCGGCCGGGTAGACCCCCAGCACGTGGAAGTGGTCGGTAAAGAAGCCGAGCTCTTCGAACGCGAGCTGCACCGAACGATCCGCCGGATGCCCCTCGATATCGGCGTAGAACTGGGTCGCGGTGAACGAGCCATCGAGCATGTAGCTCTCGAGCTTGATCATGTTGACGCCGTTGGTCGCAAAACCGCCGAGGGCCTTGTAGAGTGCGGCCGGGACGTTGCGGACGCGGAAGACGAACGTCGTCTTCACCGCGCCGCCGCTGCCAGGCTGGGGCTCCTCGGCAGCACGGCTGAGGACGAGGAAGCGCGTCGTGTTGTGGGCGGCGTCCTCGATGTTGGCGGCGAGCACATCGAGCCCGTAGATCTCGCCGGCGATCCGCGAGGCGATGGCGGCCACGGAGCGATCTCCCATCGCCGCGACTTCACGCGCGGACCCCGCGGTATCGCCGCCGCTGATCGTTCGCAGGCGATGCTCCTGGATGAACTGGCGGCACTGCCCGAGTGCGACCGACAGCGACTGGACCGCCTTTATGTCCTCGAGCCTGGTCCCCGGCAGGCCGAGCAGGTTCATCTCGATGCGCAGGAAGTGCTCGCCGGTGATGAAGAGGCCGCTCTCGGGTAGCAGGTGGTGCACGTCGGTAATGCGGCCGTAGAGAGAGTTCTCCACCGGCACGACGGCACGGTCAGCGGCACCCGTCTGGACCGCCACTATGGTGTCCTGGAAGGTCGTGCTAGGCAGGATTTCGGCGTCGGGGAAAAGCTCATGGGTCGCCGCGTGGCTGAAGGCCCCGGGCTCCCCCTGGAAGGCGATTTTTAGCGGCATCTGACGTCCCCGGCTCGGTCGGGCCGGGACTATTGTCAGAGCCCTCCGGACAAGTCAAACCAGCGCCGGAACGCTATGCGCGGTGCGGTGTTGCGGTAAATGTCGCACCTCCTACAACGGCGGTTGCGCGGCCCCAAGGGAGAGACTATCTTCCGCGCGCGCCGCCAGCCCCCCGGCCTTTTCGGGCCGGCCGGATGGCGCGGCCAAAGACAATTTCGACCGCGTCTGCCCCGCCCCGCAACAGCAAGAGTGCGCAATGGATTCCTTCGAGCTCAACAAGATCATCGGCGCCGTTCTGGGCACGCTGCTGTTCGTGATGGGGGTGGGGTTCCTGGCCGAGGCGATCTATGAGCCCATCGAGGGCCGCGGACCGGGTTACGAGCTGCCCGAGCCGGAGCTTGCGGCAGAGGCGGGTGGCGCGGCCACCGAGCAGCCCGCGGCGGTGTCCATCGGGACGCTGCTCGCGAGCGCCAGCGCCGAAGACGGCAAGGCGGCCGCGCGCAAGTGCCAGAGCTGCCACAACTTCGATGCCGGCGGGCCGAACGGCCAGGGTCCGAACCTCTACAATGTCGTGGACCGGCCTATCGCGTCGCACGAGGGCTTCGCCTACTCGGACGCCATGGTCCAGCACGCGGCCGAAGTGGGCAACTGGACCTATGACGAGCTCAACATCTTCCTGACCGCGCCGAAGGACCGGGTGCCCGGCACCAAGATGAACTTCGCCGGCGTCAAGAACGACGAGGAGCGGGCCGACATCATCGCCTTCCTCTCGACCCTCTCGGAGTCGCCCGTGCCCTTCCCGGCGCCGGAAGAAGCCATCGAGCAGCCGACGCCGGCCAGCGAAGGCGCCGCTCCGGCCGCGACCGAGGCCAACCAGAGCGACACGCCGACGGCCACGCAGTCCGAGACCCCGGTTGCGGGTACGCCGACGGGCAGCAACGTGCCGGCCGGTGCCGAGTCGGGCTCCAATGCCAGCCCGGCGCCAAGCCAGCCGACCGCGCCCACTCCCGAAGCGACACAGAATGCCGCGCCGACGGGTCAGTCGGGTGCCGCGGCTCCCGCGGAGCAGCCTGCTGCTCCAGCGACGGAGGCCGCGCCCGCAGCGGGCGGTGCGCCTGCAGCCGGCGGTGAGGCCGCTCCGGCGACCGGCGAAGCGGCTCCTGCTGCCGGCGTTCAGCCTGCCGGAGATGCCGGCGCCATGCGGCCGGCCGTGCCGATGACCGCGCCGGCTATCGCTACG
>JAEZBF010000432.1 GCA_023427545.1 Pseudomonadota bacterium | reverse complement strand
GCCCCAACTTCGACGAAGCCATCGATACCGCACTGCTGCCGCGGGACTTGCGCTAAACTCGCCGGGCACCCGGAGGATTCGCGGCCCGTGAGCTGTGCACTTTCCGACCTGGTCGACGGCGCTGGCGTGCCGGCGCTGGAGGTGAGCGGCATTACCGCCGATAGCCGTGCCGTGGCCACGGGCGATGCGTTCTTCGCGTTGCCCGGGACGAAGGTGCACGGCAATGCATTCGTAGCTGCGGCTGTGGGGCTGGGCGCGGCGGCGGTGGTGACGGACCGTGCGCCGGAGAGCGATCCGGGCGTGCCGGTGATCGTTGTCGAAGACGTGCGGGCGGCGTTCGCGCGCGCAGCGGCGCGGCGGTTTTCGCCGCAGCCGGAGGTTTCGGTTGCGATCACGGGGACGAACGGCAAGACCTCGGTGACGTCATTCGTGCGGCAGCTGTGGGCGGCGAGCGGCATTGCGGCGGCGGGGCTCGGCACGCTCGGGGTCGAGACGGCGGCGGGGCTGAGCGAAGGCTCGCTGACGACGCCCGATCCGCTGAGCCTGCACCGCACGCTCGGGCGGCTGCGCGGCGAGGGGATCGGCCATGTCGCGATGGAGGCCTCGAGCCACGGGCTGGACCAGCGGCGGCTCGATGGACTGCGCTTTGCGGCGGTGGGGTTCACCAACCTGACGCGCGACCACCTCGACTATCACAGGTCGATGGAGAGCTATCGCGACGCCAAGCTGCGGCTGTTCCAGGTGCTGCTTGCGGATGGGGGGACGGCGGTGGTCAACGTCGATGATCCCGAGCATGGGGCGTTCGTTGCGGCGGCGCGGCAGCGGGAGGTGGCGCTGCGGACGGTGGGGCGCACGGGCGAGTGGTTCGCGGTCACGAGCATCGTCAACGAGGGGTTCGGGCAGCGGGTGAGCGGGCGCATGGGCGGCGAGGTCGTGAGCTTTCACCTGCCGCTGACAGGCGCGTTCCAGGCGAGCAATGCGCTGGTGGCGCTGGCAATGGCGACGGCGACTGGTGCGGAAATGGGAGCAGCGCTCGGCGGGCTGGAGCGGCTGCGCGGCGCCAAGGGCAGGCTGGAGCTGGTGGCGGAACGGGACGGCAGCGCGGTATTCGTGGACTACGCGCACACGCCCGATGCGCTGGAGAATGCTCTGGTCTCGCTGCGACCTTATGCGACGGGGCGGCTGGCGGTGGTGTTTGGCTGCGGAGGCGACCGCGATAGGGGCAAGCGGCCCCTGATGGGGGCAATCGCGGGACGGCTGGCGGACCGCGTGTTCGTGACCGATGACAATCCCCGCACGGAGGATGCCGCGGCGATCCGGTCGGAGGTGATGGCGGCGGTGCCGGAGGCGGTCGAGGGCGACGACCGGCGGCGCGCGATCGAGCTCGCGGTGGCGGAGATGCGTACGGGCGACGTCGTGCTGATCGCCGGTAAGGGGCATGAGGACTACCAGATCGTGGGGACGACCAAGCACCACTTCTCGGACCATGAAGTGGTCGCCGATGCGCTGAAGGCCGCCGCGTGAGCCCGCTGTTCACGCTGGGCGAGGTGCTCACGGCGACCGGGGGCATCGCGGTGGGGCTGGGCAGCGCGGCCTTCGAAAGCATCTCCATCGACTCGCGCGAGCTCGGGCCGCAGGCGCTCTTTGTCGCGATCCGCGGCGACCGGTTCGACGGGCACGACTTCGTCGGCGCGGCGCTAGAGAATGGCGCTGCTGCGGCGCTGGTTTCTGCTGAGAAAGCCGCCGGGCTGCCGCAGGAGCGGCTGATCGTCGTGCACGATGCCCTCGAGGGGCTGCGCGACCTGGCGCGTGCGGCGCGGGCGCGGAGCAGTGCGAAGATCGTCGCGGTGACCGGAAGCGCGGGCAAGACGACGACCAAGGAGGCGATCCGCACCGTGCTGTCGGCGGCCGGGGCGACGCACGCCTCGATCAAGAGCTTCAACAACCACTGGGGAGTGCCGCTGATGCTGGCGCGGCTGCCGCGCGAGGCGGAGTTCGCCGCGTTCGAGATCGGCATGAACCACGCCGGCGAGATCACGCCGCTGGTGCAGCTGGTTCGCCCGCAGGCGGTGGTGATCACCACGGTGGCGGCGGCGCACCTCGAGTTCTTCGACTCCGTCGCCGGCATCGCGCGGGCCAAGGCAGAGATCTTCGCAGGGCTCGAGCCCGGCGGCGTTGCTATCCTCAACATCGACCACGACCAGGTGCCGGTGCTGCTCGAGGAGGCGGAGCGCGCGGGTGTGCGGCGGATCGTGCGCTATGGCATGGCCCAGGATGCGGACTGGCGGATCGTTGCGGCCGAGCCGGTCGACGGTGGCATGACGGCAACCGTGGAGCACGCTGGGCGGCGCATCGATTTTTCGATGGCGGTCGAGGGCAGGCATATGGTCGCCAATGGGGTGGCGGCGCTTGCGGTGGCAGCCGAGTTCGGCGTGCCTGAAGCCGTCGCCGTCGAGGCGCTGGGGCGGTTCGCGGCGCCGGAGGGGCGCGGCGCGACGCTGCGGTTGGGACCAGCGGACAAGCCGCTGCTGCTGATCGATCAGAGCTACAACGCCAACAGTGCCTCGATGACGGCGGCGCTGGACGTGTTCGGGCGGACCGCGGCGCCGGACGGCCGCAAGGTCCTGGTGCTCGGCGACATGCTCGAGCTCGGCGCCGCCGGGCCGGACCTGCATGCGGGGCTGAAGGGTGCGGTCGAGGCGGCGAAGCCCGACCGCATCTACCTGGTGGGCACCAACATGGCGCACTTGGCGACGGCGCTGGGGAGCACCGTAACCGGGCATGCGGCGGTGATTGGAGACATAAAGGACGCCATTCTTTCGGGCCTTGCCTACGGCGACGCAGTCATGATCAAAGGGTCCAAAGGGGTCCAGCTGGCGGGGCTGGTCCACAAGATTCGCGAGCGCTTCGGCTAAGGCTCGCCGCCGGAGGACCCGAGACGATGCTGTATTTCCTGGGCCAGC
Organism: Pseudomonadota bacterium; assembly: GCA_023427545.1. Classification (GTDB taxonomy): domain Bacteria; phylum Pseudomonadota; class Alphaproteobacteria; order Rhizobiales; family Devosiaceae; genus JAEZBF01. Next base: position 1,887 of record JAEZBF010000432.1, on the reverse strand, counting down.
TGGGGGACAGCATCGCGGCGTTCAACGTCTTCCGCTACATCACCTTCCGTACCGCGGGCGCCGTCGTCACTGCACTGTTCTTCGTCTTCCTCTTCGGCCCGGGGATGATTGCGCTGCTGCGCGTGCGGCAGGGCCGCGGCCAGCCGATCCGGGAGGACGGCCCACAGACGCACCTGCTGACCAAGAAGGGCACCCCGACGATGGGGGGCCTGATGATCCTTGCCGGCCTCGTCACGTCGATCCTGCTCTGGTCCAACCTCTCGAACGGCTACGTCTGGGTCGTCCTGGCGGTTACGGTTTCCTTCGGCGCAATCGGGTTCTACGACGACTACCTCAAAGTCAAGCGAATGAGCCACAAGGGCTTTTCGGGCAGACAGCGCCTCGCCATCGAAGCCCTTGTCGCCCTGATCGCGGCCTTCGCGCTGGCCCAGCTGACAGACCCGTCGATCTCGACGTCGCTGCTGTTCCCCTTCGCCAAGGGCCTGGCGCTGCCACTCTACTGGGCGTTCTATATCTTCGGCGCCTTCGTCATCGTTTCCGGCGCGAACTCGGTAAACCTGACCGACGGGCTGGACGGGCTGGCGATCGTGCCGGTGATGGTGGCGGCGGCGAGCTTTGCTCTCATCTCGTACCTCGTCGGTTCGGCGACCTTCTCGGCCTACCTGCTGATCAACTTCGTGCCGGGCACGGCGGAGCTGTCCGTGGTCTGCGGCGCGATCATCGGGGCGGGGATCGGCTTCCTTTGGTTCAACGCACCGCCCGCGCAGATTTTCATGGGCGATACGGGTTCGCTCGCTCTCGGCGGCGCCCTCGGCACCATTGCCGTAGCAACTAAGCACGAGATCGTGCTTGCGATCATCGGCGGGTTGTTCGTGCTCGAGGCGGTATCGGTGATCGTGCAGGTGACCTCGTTCAAGCTCACCGGCAAGCGGGTGTTCAAGATGGCGCCGATCCACCATCATTTCGAGATGCTGGGGTGGACGGAGAGCCAGGTGGTGATCCGCTTCTGGATCATCAGCTTCGTGCTGGCGCTCATCGGCCTGAGTTCACTGAAGCTGCGTTAAGGGCGGCGGCGCGCCTCCCTGCGGGCTGAACTGATTTTGCAAACTGCACTGGCGGTCACCGCTTGCTAACCATCCCGCGGCTAGGATGCCCCGGATAGCTCGGGGGCCGCGGCGCGGCGCAGATTCATGTTCTCACGCGAAAAGAAAACCTCTGTCGCCGAATGGTGGTGGACCATCGACCGCGAGCTGCTGGCGGCGCTCGTCCTGCTCATGATCTCGGGCATGGTGCTGAGCTTTGCGGCGAGCCCTGCGGTGGCCGAGCGGCTAGGGCTCTCGCCCTGGCACTTCGTCATCCGCCACGCGATGTTCTGCGCCCTGTCCCTGCCGGTGCTCGTTGCGACGTCGTTCCTGCCTCACCGGCCCGCGCGCTTCGCTGCTCTGGGTGTGCTCGCCGGGAGCGTAGTCCTGCTGTGGCTGACGTTGAAATTCGGCACCGAGGTCAAGGGCGCACGGCGCTGGGTGTCGTTCGCAGGCCAGACCGTGCAGCCGTCAGAATTCGTGAAACCCGCCTATGCTGTGATCGGCGCATGGCTCTTCGCCGAGAGCATGAAGCACAAGGGTGTGCCGGGGCGAGCCTTCGCGACCCTGACGATGATCGTGATCGTTGCCGGCCTGCTGCTCCAACCCGACATCGGTCAGACGGCGCTGATGCTGGCGACCTGGGGGGCGCTGCTCTTCATATCGGGCATTTCCTGGGTGCTGATCGGCGGTCTGGGCGTTGCAGCCGTGGGCGGGCTGTTCGGCGCCTATGCGCTGTTCCCGCACTTCGCCAAGCGCATCGATACCTTCCTCAATCCGGAGGACGGGAATACGTACCAGATCG
>JAEZBF010000371.1 GCA_023427545.1 Pseudomonadota bacterium | reverse complement strand
GGTTGCCCGGCTCGCCCTCGGCGGGCTTTGGCGGCCCCTTCTCGGGGTCGTAGCCGTTTACGCGCACCACCGAGCGGATGATCTTGGCGTACGCGACGGTGGTTATCGCGGGGGCAGGTGGGCGCTGGTCGATGGCGTAGTTGACCGCGGGGTTGAGGTCGGTCTGCGTCAGGTTCTGTGCGGGAGCCTTGAATGCATCGTAGATGCCGACGATGGCGAGCGTGCAGAGCACGCTGGCGATGACGAGGACCTTACCCTGATCGCGGCCATAGAGCCGGCTCCAGAGGCTACCCGCGCGCTGGCGCAGGGTCGGACCTGTAGGTTCGTCCGGATCGTCGATGAGGACGGGGCTGACGCCATCGGGCGCGACCCAGGGCGAAGACCCCGCCACGCGGGCCTTGCCGGATTTGCTGTAGAGTGGCCGCCTCTTCACCGCCACGCTCCCGCGCTGGACCCCTGGCGCCCCCTCGCCGCACCCACAAGGCTAGGCGAGGCTCAAGGGCAATGCCAAGCGGAAAACCTTACCGCGAACCATCCCTCGCAGAAACGTGAGGCGGCGGCCACCTCCGGACCAGTGCGTCAAACTACCCGTTTTCAGGGGGAGGGGGCGATAGAACAGCCGGTCCTTCAGTCAGGTCCCTCCCCCAGAAAGGGGGAGGACAGGAGGGGGTTGACCCTCGGCGCCCGCCTTCACACCCCGCCCATCTCACAGACCAGCGCCCACTCCGCATCCGTCACCGGCTGCACCGAAAGCCGCGACAGCTTGACCAGCGCCATGTTCGCGAGTCGGGGCTCCGCCTTGATCTGCTCGAGCGTCACCGGACGTTTGAACGGCCGGACCGGCGCCACGTCGACGCACTGCCAGACGATCTTGCCGTTCTTGTTGGGCTCCGCCGTGGCATCGGGGTGGGCGAGCGCCACCACTTTCATGATGCCGACGATCTCCTTGCCGATGTTGGAGTGGTAGAAGAAGGCCTGTTCGCCCAGCTTCATCGCCATCATGTTGTTGCGCGCGGCGAAGTTGCGCACGCCGTGCCAGGATTCGACCTCGCCGCGCGCCGCCTTCTCGACCAGATGATGCCAGCCGAAGACATCCGGCTCCGATTTCATCAGCCAGTGCGCCATGGCGTCAGCTCATCTTGTTGATCGTCGCCCGCCAGGGACGGATCTCGTAGGTGCCGAAGACGCCCTGCGTGATGAAGGGATCGCGCCCGAACAGCTGCTCGGCCTCGCCCTGGTTCTCGGCCTCGATGATCATGATCGACCCGTTCGGCTCCCCGGCGGGATCGAGGAACGGGCCGGCGAGCTTGAGCCGGTCGCCGAGCGAATCGAGGTGCTCCATGTGCACCGGACGGATGCGCAGGCGATCGGGCAGGCCGTTGGGCTTGTCGTAGGCGATGAGAGCAAAAAGCAAAGTCAATCCTCGCGTTTGAGCGGGCGCGACATCAGCCCGGCAACGATGGTGCCGATTGCAGTCGAGCCCTTGAGAAGCAGGTTTACCGCATCGATGAGCGGGGCGTCGATGCCAAGGTCCGCCGCAAGCTGGCGTGCCACCGGCGCGGTGGCGACGCCCTCCGCCAATCCGACGTCCCCTTGGGCGATCCGCTCGACCGATTCGCCTCGCCCAAGGGCGATGCCGAAACGGTAGTTGCGCGACTGGGTCGAGGTGCAGGTGAGGGTCAGGTCGCCCAGGCCGGCGAGCCCGGTGAGCGTCGAGGCCGAGCCGCCCATGCGCGTCACCATGCGGCTCATTTCGGCGAACGCCCGGGCGAGCAGCGCCGATCGTGCCGATGCGCCCAGTCCGGCGCCCTCCACCGCGCCGCAGCCCAGCGCGTAGACGTTCTTGAGCGCACCCGCGAGCTCGACGCCGATGCGGTCGTCGGCGGCGTAGGGGCGAAAGCTCGGGCCGGCGAGGGCCGCGGCAAGGTCCGAGGTTTCGCTCGCGTCGTCACCGGCGAGGGTGACGGCGGTCGGGCGCCCGGCTGCGACGTCGGCGGCAAAGCTCGGGCCGGAAAGCACGTACGGAACGGCGTCCGGCGCGAGTTCGTGCAGGATTTCGCTCTGGCGTTTGAGCGAGCCGTGCTCGAGGCCCTTGGCGGATAGGATCACCGGCTTTTCGGCCAGGGGAAGCCCGGCGAGCGCAGCACGGGTCGCCTGGGCGGGTACGGCCATGATGACGATCTCCGCGCTCCCGGCCGCTTCCACGAGCGCGGCGGCCGAGATGCGGTCCGACAGAACCTGAGCGCCCAGATAGGCGCTGTTGGTGTGGCGCTGGTTGACCTCGGCGACGAGGGCCGGATCGCGGGCGCCGATCACCACCCGTCGTCCTGCCATCGCCGCGGCCTGGGCCAGCGCCGTGCCCCAGGCTCCGGCACCGATCACCGCTACCGCGTCAAGCGGCATGCGCCGTTCCGGGGTCGAGCGGCCAGCGCGCCCGGGCGGCGACGTCGAGGGCATCGACGAGGCCGAGGGCCAATCGCTCCGCGCCTGCCCACGCCACCATGGCACCGTTGTCGGTGCAAAGCGCCGGCGGCGGGATCACCAGCTTCGCGCCAGCCTCGTTGGCCACCCGCCGGAGGCCGTCGCCTATCGCCTGGTTGGCGGCAACGCCACCGGCAACAACGAGGCAGCGCCGGTCGGGCGGCAACCGGTCGAGTGCAGCCCGAGAGCGTGCGACGATGATATCGGTCACTGCCGCCTGGAAGCCGGCGGAGATGTCGGCCACGTCGGCATCGCTCAAGGGCGCGATCTGCTGGGCCGCGAGCCGCACCGCGGTCTTGAGGCCGGAGAAGGAGAAGTCGAGCCGGTCTTCCCCCAGCAGCGGGCGCGGGAAGCGGAAGCGCGCCGGATTGCCGCGCCGCGCCGCCTTTTCCACTTCGGGACCACCCGGATGACCGAGGTCGAGGAGCTTGGCGACCTTGTCGAACGCTTCGCCCAGAGCGTCGTCGATAGTCGTGCCCCAGCGCTCGTAGTCGCCTACGCCGCGGACCAACACGAACTGGCTGTGCCCGCCCGAAACCAGCAGCATCAGGTAGGGGAAGGGCACGCCATCGGTTAGCCGCGCGGTGAGCGCGTGCGCTTCGAGATGGTTGACCGCCAGCAGCGGCTTGCCCAGCGCGGCGGCGATGGCCTTGCCGGTGGTCAGCCCGACGAGGACGCCGCCGATCAGCCCGGGTCCGGCGGTGGCGGCGATGCCGTCGAGGTCGCCGAGTTGCACGCCGGCGGCATCGACCGCGCGGCGGATGATGCCGTCGAGGTGGGTGACGTGCGAGCGCGCCGCGAGCTCGGGGACGACGCCGCCATAAGGGGCGTGTTCGCTCAGCTGCGAGCGGACGATGTTGGAGAGGATAGTGCCGCGCCCGGCCGCGTCGCGCGCAACGACGGCTGCCGCAGTCTCGTCGCAGCTTGTCTCTATGCCGAGTATGCGCATGCTTGCCCGGCTCCCGCGGCTGGTCTAAGCCCGCTTGCCCTACAATAGGAGCGGAAGCCTTTGCAATCGAAAGCCCCCCTGCTGCGGATCGGCACGCGCGGTTCGGCGCTGGCCCTCCGCCAGGCCAACATGGTGCGCACGCAGCTCGCCGCGCTGCATGGCGTGGGCGAGGACGAGATCGAAATCGTCACCATCACGACGAGCGGCGACCGGCTGACCGACCGGCCGCTCAGCGAGGCTGGCGGCAAGGGCCTTTTTTCCAAGGAGATCGAGGACGCGCTGTTCGACAACCGCATCGATCTGGGCGTGCATTCCTCCAAGGACCTCGCAACCAAGCTGCCGGACGGCCTTGCCCTCCCCGTCTTCCTGGAGCGCGAGGACATCCGGGATGCCTTCGTCTCGCTGACCGCCGGCAATCTCGGTGAATTGCCGAAGGGCGCGCGGCTCGGGACCTCCTCGATCCGCCGCGCCGCCCAGGCGCTGCGGCACCGGCCCGATCTCAAGATCGTTCCGTTCCGCGGCAACGTCGATACCCGGCTTCGCAAGCTCGCCGATGGCGTTGCCGACGCGACGCTGCTGGCCGTCGCCGGCCTTAACAGGCTCGGCGCCGCCGACCGGATCACGGCCTACCTCGACCCCAAGGAATTCCCGCCCGCTCCGGCGCAGGGTGCGATCGGCATCGAGACACGCGCCGACGACCACCGGGTCCGCGACCTCGTCGCGGGCCTCGATCACGAACCGACCCACCTTGCGGTGCGCGCCGAGCGGGCGCTGCTCGGCGTGCTCGACGGCTCGTGCCGGACCGCCATCGGCGCGTCCACGGAATTTGCCGGCGATACGCTGGTGCTCAACGCCGAGATCCTGAGCCCCGACGGGCAGGAGGTCTTCGCCGCGGCAACCAGCGGCCCTTCGAAGGACCCCGAGCCGGTCGGCATCAACCTCGGCGAGCGGCTGCTCCGGCTCGCGGGCGCCGAGTTCATCGCCCGGTTCAAGGCCGCATGACCCGCATGCTCGTCACCCGGCCGCAGCCCGATGCGGCCGAGACGGCGGCCCGGCTGGCCGCGATCAAGATCGAACCCGTCGTCTTTCCGCTGCTCAGCTTTGCAGCGCTGCCCACCGGTTTGCCCGAGCCCGACGGCTTTGCCGCCATGGCCCTGACCAGTGCCAATGCGCTGCGCGCGCTCGCCGACCGCGGTGCCCTGGAGCGCTACCGCAACCTTCCCGTCTACAC
>JAEZBF010000274.1 GCA_023427545.1 Pseudomonadota bacterium | reverse complement strand
GGAGAGGGGACGGCCGCCGTAAATTCTGTTCATTCCCCTCTCCCGCTTGCGGGAGAGGGTGGCGCGAAGCGCCGGGTAAGGGTCCGATCACACCGCCCCCGTAAACACGTCGCCGTCCATGAACTCGCGGACCTCGCGCCCGGGCACGAAATGCCCCATCCGTCGGATTTCCCACTTGAGCTCGATGCCGTGCTTCTCGCGCACCCGCTGGCGCACCATCTCGCCGAGCGTCTCGACGTCGAAGGCATCTGCCTCGCCGAGGTTGAGCAGGAAGTTCGCGTGGAGTTCGCTCATCTGGGCGCCGCCGAACCGCAGCCCCCTGCCCCCGGCTTCGTCGATCAGCTTCCAGCTCGACTTGCCCTCGGGGTTCTTGAACGTCGAACCGCCGGTCTTGGCCTTGGTCGGCTGGCTGGACTCGCGCTTCTCGGTGATCTCCCGCATCCGCGACAGGATATCCTCACGATCGCCGGCAAAGCCCTGGTACACCGCCGAGGTGAACACCGCACCCCGTGGTCCGTTGGACTTGCGGTAGAGGTAGCCCATCTCCGCATTGCTGAGCGTTGCGATATCGCCGTTGCGCAGCACCGCCCTGAGCTCGACCATCCGGTCCCGCGTCTCGGTGCCGTAGCACCCGGCGTTCATGTAGAGCGCTCCGCCGATCCCACCGGGGATGCCGCGGTAGAACGTCAGCCCGTCGATCCCCGCCTCGGCCGCCGCCGTCGCAACCTTCACGTCCGGCAAGGCCGTCCCAACCCGCAGCTTGTGATCCTCGAGCACCTCGATATTGCCGAAGCCCTTGGCCGAAAGCCGGATCACAACCCCGTCCAGCCCGCCGTCGCGGATCAGGAGGTTCGATCCGAGCCCGATCACCGTCACCCGGATGTCCTCGGGCAGGTGCTTGAGAAAGAAGCTGAGGTCCGCCTCGTCGGCCGGCTGGAAGAACAGCTGCGCCGGTCCGCCCACGCGGAACCACGTCACCTCGCTCAGCAGCTGGTTCGGGATCAGCCGCCCGCGCACCTCGGAGACCCAGGGCTGCAGGCTCGGCAGCAGGTCCGGCCAGGCCGGGGCCGCCTCGTCCATCTTCAACGCAGCTTCGCTCATGCCGCCTGGACCTCCTTGCCGATCAGCGCGCCAAGCTCGCCCGGGAGCGACGCCGCCCACTGCGTGATGTTGCCCGCGCCGAGGCAGACGACATAGTCGCCCGACGTCGCGTGCTCGGCGATCACCGAGGCCAGCACCTCCGGCCCCGCCAGCACCCGCGCGTCGCGGTGCCCCTTGGCCCGGATGCGCGCCACCAGCTCCTCGTGCGTCACGCCGTCGATCGGCTGCTCGCCCGCCGCATAGACCGGCGCCACGATCACCGTATCGGCGTCGTTGAAGCAGGCCGAGAACTCGTCGAACAGGTCGTGCAGCCGCGAGTAGCGGTGCGGCTGCACCACCGCGATGACGCCGCCCTTGGCCGCCGAACGCGCGGCCCGCAGCACCGCGCCGATCTCGACCGGGTGGTGGCCGTAGTCGTCGATCACGGTGATGCCGCCGACCTCGCCGGTCTTTGTGAAGCGGCGCTTGACGCCCGAGAACGTCTTCAGCCCCTTACGGATCGCCTCGGGCGGCACGTGCAGCTGGTCGGCCACGGCGATCGCCGCCGTCGCGTTCAGCGCATTGTGTTCGCCCGGCATCGGCAGCTCGAGCCCTTCGATCCGCAGGTGCGTCATGCGGATGCGGTCGCGGATTTCGACCGAGAACCGCTGCACCCCGTCGATCATCTCGAGATCGACCAGCCGCACGTCGGCCTGCGGATTGCGGCCATAGGTGATTACCCGGCGATCGCGGATTTCCCCCACCAGCGCCTGCACCTCGGGGTGGTCGAGGCACATCACCGCAAAGCCGTAGAACGGCACGTTCTCGACGAAGTTGAGGAAGCCGCGCTTGACCCCCGCGAAGTCGCCGTAATGGTCGAGATGTTCGGGGTCCATGTTGGTGACGACGACAACGTCGGCCGGCAGCTTGACGAACGTGCCGTCGCTCTCGTCGGCCTCGACGACCATCCACTCGCCGCCGCCCAGCCGGGCGTTGGTGCCATAGGCATTGATGATGCCGCCGTTGATGACGGTGGGGTCCATGTTTGCCGCATCGAGCAGGGTCGCGACGAGCGTCGTCGTTGTCGTCATCCCATGTGTGCCGCCAATGGCGATCGAGTTCTTGAACCGCATGATTTCGGCCAGCATTTCGGCCCGCCGCACCACCGGCAGCCCGCGCGCCCGCGCCGCCGCCAGCTCGGGATTGCCCTTCTTGATCGCCGAGGACATCACCACCACGGCGGCGTCCTTGAGGTTGTCCGCCGATTGCCCGACAAAAATCTCGATCCCCATGTCGCGCAGCCGCTGCACGTTCGGGTTCACCGAGGCATCCGAGCCGCGGACCTTGTAGCCCTGGTTGTGCAGGATTTCGGCAATCCCGCTCATGCCGATCCCGCCGATGCCGATGAAGTGCACCGGGCCGATGTTGCGCGGCATTTTCATATTTTCTTGGTCCCCCTGCTCGCCAGGTCCTCGGCGAGGTCGGCAAGCTTTTCAACGGCGTCCGGCCGGCCCAGCGATTTCGCAGCCGCCGCGGCTCTGACCAGCGACTCCGGCTCACCGAACAGCGAGGCTAGCCGAGTCGCAAGGCTTTGCGGTGAAAGCGTGGCCTGCTCGGCGATCCACCCGCCGCCTGCCGCATCGATCACCAGCGCATTGTTCTTCTGGTCGGCGTCGATCGAGCCCGGCAGCGGCACCAGCACCGCCGGCCGCCCGATGACGCAGAGTTCGGCGACGGTCGAAGCGCCGGACCGCCCGATCACCAGGTGGCTGTCTGCCATCCGCCGCGGCAGGTCGTCGAAGAACGAGGCGAGCTCGACATTCACCTTCGCCTGGCGGTACGCCTCGGCCACGCGGTCGAGGTCCTCTGGCCGGCACTGCTGAGCGATCCTGAGCCGCGCCCGTACATCCGCCGGCAGTTCGGCGATCGCCGGCGGGATCAGTTCGGCGAACGCCCGCGCGCCCTGGCTGCCGCCGAACACCAGCAGCCGGATCGGTCCGCCCGGTTCGAGCGGAGGATAGGGCGTCCCCGCCACCTCCCGCACCTTGTCACGCACCGGATTGCCCGTCAGCACAGCCTTGGCGGCATAGGGCTCGGCCCGCGCGGTCTTGGCAAAACTCAGCGCCACCACGCTCGCGAACCTGCCGAGCGCCGCGTTGGCGCGCCCCATGACCGCGTTCTGCTCATGCAGGATGCCCGGGATGCGCCGCAGGCTGGCGGCAAGGAAGGGCGGGAACACCGGATAGCCGCCGAAGCCCACCACCGCGTCCGCCCTCAGCCGGCTGAGCTTGCGGCCGGCCACCGTCGTCCCCCACAGGATGCGCACCGCCGCGCTTGCGAACTTGATCGGGTTCCTCACCGAGGGCGTCGCCGAGGGCACCACCAGCACCTCGCGTGCCGGGAAGCTCTGGCCGTATCCGGTCACCCGGTGATCGGTCATCAGGTAGACGACGTGCCCGCGCCGCCGCAGTTCCTGGGCCAGCGCCATCGCCGGGAAGAGATG
>JAEZBF010000270.1 GCA_023427545.1 Pseudomonadota bacterium | reverse complement strand
TGTACTTCGAGGATCGCTTGCCATGAAACCGTCCCTGCTCCTCGCCGTCGCGACGGTTTGCCTTGGCGCCCAGCCTGCGACTGCCGGGGACGGCAACAAGCTGTACCTCGTCCAGGAGCAGCAGGGCGAGCTCGGCAACAGCTTCACCTCGGACCAGTCCGCGGCTAACTACACCTCGGTCGGACTGATCGGCCAGCAGGCGACGCAGCGGGGAAGCGGGAATTCCGCCGACCTCCGGCTGAGCGGCGACTGTTCCCTGAAGACCGGCTGCGGCGTGGTCCTGCTCAATCAGGACAACACGACGGCGACGATGAACGCACAGGTCCCCGCCATACTGCCCATCGCACCGCTCGCGGGCAACGCCGCCACGCTGACCCTCTCCGGCGCGGGCAACGCCACCATTGCCCAGATCGGCGACAGGAACACTGCCTCGCTCAGTCTGAGGGGGGGGAGCGATGGTCGCGTCGAGCAGACCGGCCTCGGAAACACCGCTCTGCTTACCGCAGGCGGCGGCGCCGATGGCACGATTGTCCAGAAGGGCAGCGTCAACAATGCAGACCTCACGGTGTTGGGCCCAACGTCTGTCATGCTGACGCAGACGGGCACCGGGCTGAACTATCCGACTGGCGTCCAGGTGGTTAGCTCGACGCCGGGTCTCATCACGATTACGCAGTCCAACTGAGGGGACTTCTGCGGCTCGCTCGCTAAACTCGCGACGGGTTCGTCACGAGGTATTCCTGATATGAAGCGCTTGCTCTCCTGGTTGGCGATTGTCGTCGCCGCCGCTTCACCTGTTGTGGCGCAGTCGCAGGCTGCTTTCGTCGACGCATTCTCCGGCCGCTGGCAAGTCTACGAGCAGACCTATGCTGCCGGCGGGTCGATGTGCGGTTTCGAACTGTCGGGGCTCGCGGCGGGCTCGTCGCGCCTTGGGCTGCGGACCTCTGGATGTGCGGCGCCGCTCAACACCGCATCAGGCTGGTCGATCGAAGGCAGCCAGCTTGTGCTCTACGATGGGCAGGACAAGGAACTCGCCCGCCTCGGTGGCAATCAGAAGCGCATTACTGGCACGATAACCGGCGGCGCGCCGCTGGTCCTCGAGCGCGCCGGCGGCGACGGGAGTGCCGCCGCGCTGCAGGGCGCGTTCAACGCAAGCGGGTGCTACTTCCTCGGTTATTCCAAGGACTGTGCGCCGCGTAGCCAGCTGAGCACGCCGCAACCCACTCCGGATGGTCGCCTGCAGATCATGATGCAGGCGAACCTAAACGCCTATCTCGAACCCCGCCCCGACCCGGCCAACGCCATCGGCGAAGTGCAGCAGGGGACCTGTGTGGTGGTCGATGCGTGCATCATGGCTTCGGACGGGCCGTGGTGTCGCGCGCAGTTCGGCCAGCAGGTGGGCTGGCTGCGCAAGTTCACGCTGCGCCAGAACCGCTGGCCCGTCGTGACCTTCACCAACTCCTGCCAATAGGCGTGGCGCGGCCTCAGCTCTTCAGGCGGTAGCCGGTCCGGAAAATCCAGACGACGATCGCAAGGCATGCCAGCATGAAGCCGAGCGTCGCCAGCAGGCTGATTTCAACGCTGACGTCGCTGATGCCGTAGAAGCTCCAGCGGAAGCCGCTGATCAGATAAACGACGGGATTGAACAGCGAGACCGTCTGCCAGAACGGGGGCAGCACGGAGATCGAATAGAAGCTGCCGCCGAGGAAGGCGAGCGGGGTGATCACCAGCGTCGGCACGATGTTGAGCTTCTCAAAGCCGTCCGCCCAGATGCCGATGATGAAGCCGAACAGCGAGAACGTCAGGGCTGTCAGCACGAGGAACGCCAGCATCCAGACGGGGTGCTGAATCTCGAGCGGCACGAAGAACGCCGACGTCACCAGTATAATCAGGCCCAGGATGATCGACTTGGTCGCCGCGGCGCCGACGAAAGCCACCACCATCTCGACCGAGGAGATCGGCGCCGAAAGATACTCGTAGATGGTTCCGGTGAACTTGGGGAAGTAGATGCCGATCGCCGCATTGGAGACCGACTGCATCAGCAGCATCATCATCATGAGACCAGGCACGATGAACGCGCCGTGGGAGACGCCGTCGATCTCCTGGATGCGTCCGCCGATGGCGGATCCAAACACCACGAAATAAAGCGCGGTCGACAGCACCGGCGCGAGGATCGACTGCAGCAGCGTACGGCCGAAACGCGCCATCTCCTGGTAGTAGATGGCGCCGGTAGCAACGAGGTTCATTGCTGTCCTCCGACGATGTCGACGAAGATTTCCTCGAGCGAACTCTGCCGCGTGTCGAGGTCCCGGAAGCGGATTCCGGAGTCGGTCAGCGCGCTCAGCACCGGTGTGATCCCGGTGCGCGCCGCCTGGGTGTCGTAGGTATAGCGGAGCGCCTCGCCATGATCGATCAGTTCGAGGCCCTTGCCATCGAGCGCCGCGGGTAGCGTATCGAGCCTCTCTGCAAGCTGGATGCGCAGTTCCTTGCGGCCGAGCCGGCGCATCAGCTCGTTCTTCTCCTCGACCAGCACCAGCTCGCCCTTATGGATGACGCCGATGCGGTCGGCCATCTCCTCGGCCTCCTCGATGTAGTGGGTGGTGAGGATGATGGTCACGCCGCTGGCGCGAAGCTCGCGCACGAGCTGCCACATCTCCTTGCGCAGCTCGACGTCGACGCCTGCGGTCGGCTCGTCGAGGAACAGCACGGTCGGCTCATGCGCCAACGCCTTGGCGATGACGACGCGGCGCTTCATCCCGCCGGACAGCGTGATGACCTTGCTCGTCCGCTTGTCCCACAGGCTCAGGTCGCGCAGCACCTTTTCGATGTGCGCATCGTTGCGCGGCTTGCCGAACAACCCGCGGCTGAACTTGGTCGCGCGCCAAGGCGTGGTGAAGATGTCGAGCGCAATCTCCTGCGGCACAAGGCCGATCATCTCGCGAGTGCGCCGGAAATCCCGGACAATGTCATGTCCGTCGACGGTGACCTCGCCTGAGCCGCACGATCCCACAGATCACGGAAATCAGCGTAGTCTTCCCGGCGCCATTGGGCCCGAGCAGCGCGAGGATTTCCCCCTGCTGGATGTCTAGGTCGATGTGCTTGAGCGCCTCGAAGCCCGACGCATAGGTCTTGCTGAGGTCGCGGATGGAAACGATCGGTCGCATGGCTCCCCCAAGCCGTTTGCAGTCGGAACCACATCGTAAGCAGAGCTGGCGAATTCAAGGGCAAGGCGGAAACGGTTATCCCGCGATCTTCGAACGTTGACGC
>JAEZBF010000237.1 GCA_023427545.1 Pseudomonadota bacterium | reverse complement strand
GCCATCAATGCTTCGATCTGCAGGTGGCAGCGGTGCAGCACCAGCTCGATGTTGCGCATCGCCAGGGTCTCGGCCGAGATCACCGAGACGTCGACGCCCAGCGTTTCCCCGACCATGCCCATCGGGTCGCGAATGCCGCGCTGGCCATCGAGCGAATACCCGATCGGCAGCGCATGGATGATCGAGCGCTCCGGCCGCACGCTGCGCTCGTTGACCGCCTTGAGCACCCGGCTGAGATCGGTCTTTTCGACCTCCTGGCCGCCAAGGTTCACTGCCGCAGAGAACGTCTCGGAGCCCAGCCGCCCGGCGGTAACGTTGACGATCACCGACTCCACGGTCAGTCCGGCGGCACGCTCAGCCATTCCCACCACGGTGCGGATCGCCTGCTCGGCTTTCTCGAGGTCCGAGACCACGCCGCTCTTGATGCCGTTCGAAGGTCCGTAGCCGAAGCCGATCACCTCCGCCGCGTGCGTGCGCCCCTTGAGCGACTTGCCCTCCGGCCGCGGCGTCAGCCGCGCGATAATGCAGCAGATCTTGGTGGAACCGATGTCGAGCACGGATACGAGGCTGGGACGGCCCGGCTGCACCGGACGGAGCCGAGCCGTCATGGCGTTGGTCATCATGGCTAGTCTCCGTGCTGTTCGGACGGCGTTTCGTAGGCGGGGTCGACCGCATGCGCGGTGCCCTTCTTTTTCTTCTTGGACTTGGCGGCCTCGGCACGCTGCTTGATCGCCAGCTCACCCGGCCTGAGCGCCACCACGCCCGGAACCCGAAGGTCGATGAGCGTGACATCGCGGTCGAGCAGCTTGTAGCGGTCCTGGTACGCCTGCAGCTGCGCCAGCGCCTGCCCGACCCCCAGTTCGGGCAGCTGCACGCGCAGGCCGGTGTAGTAGATGAGGTCCCAGCGCCGGTCGCCGATGCGGCTCAGCGCCGCCAGACCTGACTTGAGCTTGTCGTATCGCTCCATGGCCTTGAGCATCGCCATGGCATCGTCGGCTGCCCCGTCGCCCACGATCAGCGGCAGCTCGGAGTATGCGCCGCTATCGGCCGCGAGCTGCTCGCCCTCGTCGTCTACGAGGAAGGTGACCCCGTCCACGCGCCAGCGCGCGATCGGCGTCTTTTCGGTGACGATCACGTCGACATGGCCGGGATAAACCTTGCGGACGGTCGCCTCCTTGATCGCGGGCAGCTCTTCCACCCGCGCCCGCGCTGCCTCCGCATCGAAGTTCAAGGTCGACAACCGAGGCTCGATCGCCAGCGCCTTGACGATGTCTGCGTCGGGCGTCAGCGCCTGCCCGGTGATGCTGATCGCCTTGATCGAGAACCCGGCCTCGACGAACTTGGCCTCGATGACATCGCTCGCCGCCTGAAAGCCGACCATCAGCGTGTCGCGCTGTTCCCAGCCCAGCGCCAGCCCCAAAAGCACGACCGCCGCTGCAGCGCCGCGCACCACCGCCGGCCGGTGCAGCACCCATGTGTGTCGCGCGACCACGAGCGCGCGGCGGGTCGGGTGGCTGAGGAGGGCGGGGAGCTTCTTGGGGTCGATGAGTTGGGCGGAGGCGATGAACTCGCTACTGCCTACCTGTTGCAACTCGCGTCCTCCACCATCCAGGCGACCAGCTCCTCGAAGGAGTGGCCTGCGTGCGCTGCCTGTTCGGGGACGAGCGAGGTCTCGGTCATGCCGGGCTGGGTGTTGATTTCCAGGCAGACGAGCTCGCCGTCCGGCCCCACCTGGTCGTTGAAGCGGAAGTCGCTTCGCGTTACGCCCCGGCAGCCGAGTGCGGCATGCGCTTTGAGGCTCATCTTCTGCACTTTGTCGTAAATTTTCGGTTCAATTTGCGCCGGCACGACGTGTACCGAACCGCCTTTGGCGTATTTCGCCTCGTAGTTGTAGAAGGCGAGATCGGTGATGATCTCCGTCACCCCCAGGGCAACGTCGCCCATCACCGCGCAGGTCAGCTCGCGCCCGGGCACGTAGCGCTCGACCATGATCTCTTCGCCGCCGGTCCAGTCCTCTCGCAGGATTTCCTGCGGCGGATGCGAAGTGCCGGCCTTGACGATGAAGACCCCGAAGCTCGACCCGTCGGCGCTCGGCTTCATCACGTAGGGCGGCGCCATGACGTGCCCGCGCGCGGCCTCCGCCCGGTCGACAATGAGGTGATCCGTCACCGGCACGCCCGCGGCCTTGAACATGATCTTGGCCTGGTGCTTGTCCATCGCCAGCGCCGAGGCGAGCACGCCCGAGTGCGTATAGGGCAGCTGCAGCAGTTCGAGCAGCCCTTGGATCATCCCGCTCTCGCCGAACGGCCCATGCAGCGCGTTGAATGCAACGTCCGGCTTGAGCTCGCTGAGCACGTTGTAGATGTCCCGCCCGACATCCACCTCGGTCACCTGGTAGCCTGCCCGGCGCAGCGCCCCCGCGCAGGCCGTCCCCGATTTCAGCGACACCGGCCGCTCGTTGGACCATCCGCCCATCAGGACGGCCACGTGCTTGGTCATGGTGTCGTTCCCTCACCCGCCTCGCTTCGCGAGGCACCCTCTCC
>JAEZBF010000235.1 GCA_023427545.1 Pseudomonadota bacterium | reverse complement strand
GGTTGCCGGCTGGGTCGCGGTCTGCGCCATGGCCGCCGTGCCGGCGAGCGCGAGGGAAGCGGCGAGCATCAGGGTCTTGAGCATGGACGTGTCCTTCCTTGGGGTCGGGTGCAGGGGCGTTGCAAGGCTGCGCCGCTCCTGCCGACGCTGCGAGGTCACCACCCGTTGATGGCGCGTGCAAGACGGCTTTTCGCTGCCACCGTGGCGGGCGGGTGAACGGCGGCAGAACACGCTGTTGAGGCATCCGTCATGCGAGGCGCCGTCCCCCTCCCTGCCTCACGGCCTGTCTCATAAAAATGAATGTTCATTCTCTTTTCTGTTGCAGCCTCTATCCGGCTGCCTTATGGAGGGCCTGCTCCCGAGGACCCCCGCCTTCATGCCGCGGATCGACACTGCCCAGCGCACAGACCGCAAGACGGCCATCCTCGATGCCGCCGAACGCTGCTTCGTGCGCTCCGGCTTCCACGGGACCTCGATGAGCGAGATCTGCGGCGAGGCGGGCATGAGCCCCGGCAACCTCTATCGTTACTTTCCCTCGAAGGAAGCGATGATCGAGGGCCTGTGCGAACGCGATTTCGCCGAGGTCGGCGAGGGTTTTGCCGCCCTCGCCCAGGCGCCCGACATCTGGGCCGCTTTCGAGGCGCTGGCGCGTTTCCACATGATCGAGGAGCCGCGCGAAAGCTGCCAGCTCTGGGTCGAGATCATGTCGGAGGCGACGAGAAATCCGCAGATCGGGGCCCTGCGTAAGAAGATCGACGCCTTCATCGAGGCCAAGATGCGCTTCGCGCTGGATATGGCCCGCGACCGCGGACAGACCCATCCCGATGCGGACCTCGAACGTGCCGTGCAGTTCCTGATCACCTTCGCCGACGGCCTCATGCTGCGGCGCGCCCGCGATACCCGTTTCGACCCCGAGCCCCATGTCGCGCTGATGTTCTCCATCCTGCGCTCCATGCTGCTGCCACCCGCCGCACCGGCCGACGATAGGCTGACCGCCCCATGATCGCCCCCGCCCGTTCCCTTCTCCTCGCCGCCGTCCTGGCCGGCGCGTTCACCGGGGCGGCCTCCGCCCAGAGCGTTGCTCCGGCCATCACCGTCGCCGCCGCCGCACGGACCGAACTGCGGGAGACCGTCATCGTCACCGGCTCCTTCGTCGCCCGCGACGAGGTCATGGTCTCGCCCGAGGTCGACGGCCTGACGATCGTCGAGATTCTCGCCGAGGAGGGAAACAAGGTCGCAGCCGGCCAGGTGCTCGCCCGCCTCAACCGGGAAATGCTCGACGTCCAGCTCGCCCAGAACGCCGCCCAGATCAGCCGCGCCGAAGCCGCCATCGCCCAGGCACGGGCGCAGATCACCGAGGCGACCGCCTCGCGCACCCTCGCCCAGCAGCAGCTGGAGCGCACCCAGCAGCTGCAGCGTTCCGGCGCCGCGACCGCCGACGTCCTCGACCAGCGCACCACGGCCGCCCGCACCTCGGCGGCCCGCGTCGAGGCCGCGACCAACGCCCTCGCCCTCGCCGAGGCCGACCTCACCCTCGCCCGCGCCCAGCGCCGCGACATCGAGCTGCGAATCTCACGCACCGAGATCAGGGCGAAGGTCGGCGGCACCATTTCCCGCCGCACGGCGCGCCTCGGCGCCCTCGCCGCAGCGGCCGGCGACCCGCTGTTCCGTATCATCGCGGAGTCCGAGGTCGAGCTCGAGGCCGCCGTCCCGGAGACGACGCTCGCCCGCATGCGCCCAGGGCAGCCGGCGACCATCGAGGCCGCAGGCTACGACAGGCCGCTCGCCGGCACCGTCCGCCTCGTGGCGCCGGAGGTGAACCGCACCAACCGACTCGGCCGCGTCCGCGTCACGCTGACTGCCGACGAGCGCCCGCCGCTCGGCGCCTTCGGCCGCGCAACCGTCGAGGTGGCGCGCGCCACCGGCCTCACCGTGCCCCTGTCAGCGGTGATGTTCGGACCGACGACCACCGTCCAGGTGGTGAAGAACGGCGTCGTCGAGACACGGACCGTGGTGGCGGGCCTGCGCGCCCAGGGCCGGGTGGAGATCCGCGACGGCCTCGCGGAGGGCGAGGAGGTCGTCTCGGTCTCGGGCAGCTTCGTGCGCAACGGCGACCGGGTGACCCCGGTCGCGGCCGTGCAGCGCTGAGGAGGCGGGGCATGTCGTCCTTCAATATCTCCGCCTATTCCATCCGGCAGCCGGTCCCCTCGATCGTGCTGTTCATCGTGCTCTGTTTCCTCGGCTGGATGAGCTACAACAACCTGCCGATCACGCGCTTCCCGAACATCGACGTGCCGCTCATCCAGATCAGGGTGACGCAGGCGGGCGCCGCGCCGGCCGAGCTCGAGAGCCAGATCTCCAAGCGGGTGGAGGACGCGGTCGCCAACATCACCGGCGTCAAGAACGTCATCTCCAACCTCACCGACGGCCAGTCGTCGACGGTGGTGGAATTCCGCCTCGAGGTGAACACCGACCGGGCGCTGAACGACGTCAAGGACGCCATTGCCAAGATCCGCGCCGACCTGCCGCGCAACATCGACGAGCCGATCATCGAACGGCTCGACATCGAGAACCAGGCCATCATGACGGTGGCGGTGGCCGCGCCGGCGAAGACCCTCGAACAGCTTTCCTGGTTCGTCGACGACACGGTGAAGCGCGAGCTGCAGGGCCTGCGCGGTATCGGCCGCATCAGCCGCAACGGCGGCGTGCTGCGCGAGATCCGCGTCGCCCTCGATCCGAACCGGCTGATGGCCCTCGGCATCACCGCCGGCGACGTCAACCGCCAGCTGCGCGCCACCAATGTCGATCTCGCCGGCGGCCAGGGCGATATCGGCGGCCAGCAGCAGTCGATCCGCACCCTGGCGGGCGCGCAAACGGTTGAGGAACTCGCCGCCACCCGCATCGTGCTGCCGGGCGGGCGCGAGGTGGTCCTCTCCGACCTGGGAACCGTCACCGACCTCTACGAGGAGCCGAAGAGCTTCACCCGCCTCAACGGCGAGATCCCGACGGTCGCCTTCCAGGTGTTCCGGTCGAAGGGCGCGTCGGACGTGCGGGTCGCGGCTCTCGCCCGCGCCAAGATCGACGAACTGCGCGCCGCCCATCCCAGCATCACATTCACCGAGATCGACAATTCGGTGAACTACACGGCCGGCAACCACACCTCGGCCATGACCATGCTGCTGGAGGGCGCCGGCCTCACGGTCATCGTCGTCTTCCTGTTCCTGCGGGATTTCCGCGCCACGCTCATCTCTGCCGTGGCGCTGCCGCTGTCGATCATCCCCACCTTCTGGGTGATCGACATGATGGGCTTCTCGATGAACCTCGTCTCGCTGCTGGCCATCATCCTGGTGACCGGCATCCTGGTCGACGACGCCATCGTCGAGATCGAAAACATCGTCAGACACATGAAGATGGGCAAGTCGCCCTACCGCGCATCGATGGAGGCGGCGGACGAGATCGGCCTCGCCGTCATCGCCATCTCGCTGACCATCGTCGCGGTCTTCGCCCCCGTCTCCTTCATGGGCGGCATCGCCGGCCAGTACTTCAAGCAGTTCGGCCTCGTGGTCGCCATCGCGGTGCTGTTCTCGCTGCTGGTGGCACGCCTGATAACACCCATGCTGGCGGCCTACTTCCTCAGGCCGCACGCGCACAGGGAGCCGAAGGACGGCATCCTCATGCGCAGCTATCTGCGCTTCCTGTCGGGCACGATCCGCTTCCGCTACCTCACCCTGCTCGCCGGCATCGGCGTCTTCGCCGTGTCGATCTGGGCGGTGCGCTTCCTGCCGACGGGTTTCATCCCCTTCCCCGACGAGGCGCGCTTCGTCATCTCCATGGAACTGCCGCCGGGCTCGACCCTGGAGGACACGCGGGCGCGCTCCGACCAGCTCGCCAAGCTGATCCGCGAGAAGACGCCGGAGGTGGAATCGGTCCTGGTCATCGGCGGCTCCAACCCTGTGGGAACCCTCGAGATCCGCCGCGCCACCGTGATCGTCCGGCTGGTCCACAAGTCGAAGCGCGAGCGCAAGCAGCGCCAGATCCAGCAGGCGACCTCGCCCCTCTTCACCCAGATCCCCGACATCCGCGCCTGGTACGTCAACGACCGCGGCGAGCGCGAGCTCTCCATCATCGTGCGCGGCAACGATGCGGCGAACCTGTCGAAGGCGGTGGCCAATCTCGAAGCAGAGATGCGCCAGATCCCCGGCTTCGTGAACGTCGCCGCCACTGCCGGCCTCGACCGGCCGGAAATCCGCGTCGTGCCCAAGACCGACGAGGCGGCGCGCTACGGCATCACAACCGACCAGATCTCCGAGGCGGTTCGCATCGCCACGATCGGCGACGTGGCGGCGAATCTCGCCAAGTTCAATGCCGGCGACCGGCTCGTGCCGATCCGCGTGCAGCTCGACACCGACGCGCGCGCCCGGCTCGACATCCTCTCGGCGCTGACGGTGACCACGCCGTCAGGCCAGCAGGTGCCGCTGACGGCCGTCGCCGACATCACCTTCGGCCAGGGCCCCTCCTCCATCGAGCGCTACAACCGCGTGCGCCGCGTCAATATCGGCACCGATCTCGGCGGCGGACTGGAGATCGGCCCCGCGCTGGAGAAGGTCTTTGCGCTTCCAGCGGCCCGCAACCTGCCTGCTGGCGTCTCGTTCCAGCGCGGCGGCGACGCCGAGGTGATGGAGGAGGTGTTCCAGGGCTTCGCCATGGCCATGGGCACGGGCCTGCTGATGGTGCTCGGCGTGCTCGTCCTGCTGTTCCACTCGGTGTTCCAGCCGCTGACCATCCTCATGTCGCTGCCGCTGTCCCTCGGCGGCGTCATCATCGCCCTGCTGCTCACCAACAACGCGATCTCCATGCCGGTGGTCATCGGCATCCTCATGCTGATGGGCATCGTGACCAAGAACGCGATCATGCTGGTCGACTTCGCGGTGGAGAAGACGCGCGAGGGCATGCCGCGGCGGGAGGCCATTCTTGACGCCGGCCGCAAGCGAGCCCGCCCGATCATCATGACGACACTCGCCATGGGCGCCGGCATGATCCCGCCGGCCCTCGGCGCCGGCGACGGCGGCGAGTTCCGCGCGCCCATGGCCATCGCCGTGATCGGCGGCCTGCTGGTCTCGACCGTGCTCAGCCTCGTCTTCGTGCCGTCATTCTACACGGTGATGGATGATGTCGGCCGCTTCTTCGGCTGGGTCTTCGGACGTTTCGTCGGCCCGGCCGACGAGCCGGACGAGACCCATTCGGGCCATGGCGGACACGGCGCACCGCCACTGCTCCTGCCAGCCGACGCCTCGCCCCCGGGAGAGCCGCGGCCGATCCGCGTCGCCGCGGAATAGCGAACGCGCCCTCCCGAGGCTCCAGGGCGCGGGAGGGCACGTGAGCCCGGCTTCCACGGGTCCGCCCCCGTGGAGGCCGGGTTCGACCCCCGCGCCGGCTGACAGCAGGCCGCGCCGGGGCTAGGCTGCGCTCTCCTTCGCCGCACCGACGGACCCACGTGGCCAGCGCTCCCCTCATCACCCTGCGCGTCGATTTCGCCCCCGGACTACGTCTCGGACCGGGCAAGGCCGACCTTCTGGAAGGCATCCGCGACACCGGCTCCATCGCCGCCGCCGGACGGCGCATGGGCATGAGCTACAAGCGCGCCTGGCTGCTGGTGGAGGCGATGAACGCGATGTTCTCGGCGCCGCTCGTCACATCCTCGAAAGGCGGACGCGACGGCGGCGGCGCCGAACTGACCGAGGCGGGCCGCACCGTGCTCGCGGCATTCCGCGCCATGGAGGACAAGCTGAGGACGGCCTCGGCCGCCGAGACGGCGATCTTGATGGGATTGTTGCGCCGGGACGGTGATTGACAGAGGCCGCCCTCCGACGCGATATAGCCGCACGGAAATATCGCCGGAGCCGGCCATGGCCCTCACCGACCCTCTCCGCCGCCTGGTCCTGGCGGCCGGCCTCGCCGCGGCGCTGGTGTCACCCGCCCTCGCCCAGGCGCCGCAGATCGCGGTGGCCGCCAGCGTGAAGACCGCCATGGACGAGTTGGTCGTCGCCTTCCGGCAGGCGACCGGCCAGGAGGTCTCGGTCGTCTATGGCGCCTCCGGCAATTTCACCCGGCAGATCCGCCAGGGCGCGCCCTTCCAGCTCTTCCTCTCCGCCGACGAGGGCTTCATCTTCCAGCTCGCCGATGCGGGTCTCGCCGCCGACCGTGGCGAGGTCTATGCGGAAGGGCGCCTCGCGCTCTTCGTGCCGAAGGGTTCGCCGCTGAAGGCCGACGGCGCCCTCGCCGATCTGCGCGCCGGCCTGATGGACGGCCGCGTCACGCGCTTCGCCATCGCCAGCCCCGAACATGCGCCCTATGGCCGGGCGGCGGAACAGGTGCTGAAGGGACAGGGCCTGTGGGAGCCGCTGCAGGGCCGGCTCGCCATCGGCGAGGACATCGCCCAGGCGGTGCGTTTCGCCACGAGCGGATCGGCGCAGGGCGGCCTCGTCGCCTATTCGCTGGTGCTGGCGCCGCAGGTCAGGGCGCTCGGCAGCTTCGCCCTGGTGCCGGCGGACTGGCACCTGGCGCTGCGCCAGCGCATGGCCCTGATGAAGACGGCCGGGCCGGTGGCGCGCGACTTCTACGACTATCTCCGCAGCGCCGAGGCGCGGGTGATCTTCCGGCGGCACGGCTTCCTCATCGCCGGCGAAGAGTCCTGACCCGCGATGGACTGGGTCGCGCTCTCCCTGTCGCTGAAACTGGGCGCGGCCACCGTCCTCATCCTCCTGCCCATCGGCTTCGTCGTGGCGCGACGACTCGCCTTCCGGCGCTTCCGCGGCCAGGGGCTGGTGGAGGCGCTGATCGCCCTGCCGCTCGTCCTGCCGCCGACGGTGCTCGGCTATTACCTGCTGGTCGGCCTCGGCGCCGCCTCCCCTGTGGGCCAGATCTGGCATGCCCTCGTCGGCCGCCAGCTCGTCTTCCATTTCGAGGCGCTTCTCATCGCCTCCGTCATCGCCAACCTGCCCTTCGCCATCCAGCCCATGGTGCAGGCTTTCCGGGCGATTCCGCGGGACGTGCGCGAGGCCGCGGCCGTCTCCGGCATGGCGCCGGTGACGGTCATGCGCCGGATCGACCTGCCTCTGGCCTGGCCGGGGATCGTCACCGGCATGGTGCTGACCTTCGCCCATACGCTCGGCGAGTTCGGCGTGGTGCTGATGGTGGGCGGCTCGCTGCCGGGCGAGACCCGCACCCTCTCGATCGCGATCTACGACCGCGTCCAGGCCTTCGACGACGCGGCGGCCCATGCCATGTCGGCGGTGCTGGTCGTCGTATCGGTGGCCGCTCTCGCGACGACGTCGCTCCTCTCCGCCCGCCTGGTTCGCCGCCATGGATGAGGCGGGACTGTCATTGGAGCTGCGGCAGACGGGGCCGATCCCGCTCGCCGTCACCCTCACCTGCGCGCCCGGCGAGATGCTGGCGCTGGTCGGCCCCTCCGGCAGCGGCAAGACCACGGTGCTGCGTGCGATCGCCGGGCTCTACCGGCCGGAGCGGGGCCGGGTCCGGTGCGGCGGCGAGACCTGGCTCGACACGGCCGCCGGCATCGCCCTGCCGCCGCACCATCGCCACGCGGGCCTCGTCTTCCAGCACTACGCGCTCTTCCCCCACATGACCTCGCTGGCCAATGTCGCCGCAGCCATGGGTCACCGGCCGGCGAACGAGCGAGAGGCGGAGGCGCGCCGGCTCCTCGAGCTGGTCCATCTCGACGGACTCGAACGGCGTTACCCCGCCGAGCTTTCCGGCGGCCAGCAGCAGCGCGTGGCGCTAGCCCGGGCGCTGGCGCGCGACCCCGCTGTCCTGCTGCTCGACGAGCCATTTTCCGCAGTGGACAGGCGGGTGCGCCGGGAGCTCCATGGGGAACTCGCCGCCATACGGGCGGACGTCAGGGTGCCGATCCTGCTCGTCACCCACGATCTCGACGAGGCGGCCGGCCTCGCCGACCGTTTGGCGGTGATCGACGGCGGCGACATCCTGCAGGTCGGCGTCCCCGGCGAGGTGCTCGCCCGTCCGGCGAGCGCGCGGGTCGCGGAGGCGCTGGACCTCGACCCGCCGCCGCGCTGAGCACCGTCAGAGGAAGAGACCGGAGGCGGCCTCCACCTCCTCGACGAGAAACCGGTAGGCCTCGTCGATGCGGGCGATGCGGCGCGTGTCGACATGGGCGACGAGGTGATAGGTGCGCCGGATGGTCAGCTCCGGGAGTACCCGCGTCAGGCCGCCGGCGTCGCGCGCGGCGTAGTCGTGCAGCACGCCGATGCCGACATCCGCCTTCACCGCCTCCATCTGGGCGAGGACGCTGGCGCATTCGAAGCGCCGCTGTCCCGCGTCGAAGGCCGGCGGGTAATAGGTGAGCGACTGGGAATAGTGCAGGTCCTGCACGGAGGTGACCAGCAGGTGTCGGCGCAGCGCCTCCGGCGTCTCCG
Source organism: Pseudomonadota bacterium (assembly GCA_023427545.1). Taxonomy (GTDB): domain Bacteria; phylum Pseudomonadota; class Alphaproteobacteria; order Rhizobiales; family Devosiaceae; genus JAEZBF01. The sequence goes on along the minus strand of JAEZBF010000235.1, from coordinate 9,221 downwards.
GCGCGCCGTGACGGGCGAGGTAGCGCTCGGTCGCATACATGCCGAGGCCGTAATCGGTGAGCTTGCGGACGGTGAGCCGCCCGTCGGTCGGCGGGTCGATGACCACGGCGAGATCGGCGTCACGCTTCGACAGCGACATGGTCCGCTGCAGCGGCACGAGCTGGATGGTGAGGTCCGGATGGCGCGCCGCGAGGCGCCCGAGCCGGGCGCTGAGGAACAGGGCGCCGAACCCCTCGGGAGCGCCGATGCGGACCGTTCCGGAAATGACCCGGTCCACCTGGGAGACGTCGGCCTGGGCGTCGAGCCAGGCGGTTTCCATGGCCTCCGCCGCGGCGACGAACTTCTCGCCCGCCACCGTCAGCGCGATGCCGGCGGTGGAGCGGGCGACGAGCTGGGTCCCGAGCTGCTCCTCGAGCAGCGAGATGCGGCGCGCCACCGTAGCATGGTCGAGCGAGAGCGCCCGCCCGGCGGCGAGGAACTGGCGCGCCCGCGCCACGGCGAGGAAGACCCGGACATGATCCCAGTTTGGCGTCATGACCACATCTTACGCCATTCCGTGCACAAGGCATGCGCCAACTTGGCGCTTGGTTGCCACACCGCTACGCCTTAGGGATGACCATCCCAGAGGAGACAACGTCCATGCGCAACTATGGTCATTTCATCGGCGGCAAGCACGTCGCCGGCAAGTCCGGCCGCACCGCCGACGTGTTCCAGCCGCTGGACGGCTCGGTCTTCGGCAAGGTGGCGCTCGCCTCCAAGGCCGAGGTGCGCGAGGCGGTGGAGAACGCCAAGGCGGCGCAGCCAGCCTGGGCCGCCACCAATCCGCAGCGCCGCGCCCGCGTCCTCATGAAGTTCCTCGAGCTCTGCGCCCGCGACAACGAGAAGATGGCCGAGCTGCTCGCCCGTGAGCACGGCAAGACCATTCCGGACGCGAAGGGTGACATCCAGCGCGGCCTGGAAGTGGTCGAATTCGCCATCGGCGCCCCGCAGATGATGAAGGGCGAGTACACCGAGGGCGCCGGTCCCGGCATCGACATCTATTCCATGCGCCAGCCGCTCGGCGTCTGCGCCGGCATCACGCCGTTCAACTTCCCGGCCATGATCCCGCTGTGGAAGGCGGGACCTGCGATCGCCGCCGGCAATGCCTTCGTGCTGAAGCCTTCCGAGCGCGATCCGGGCGTGCCGCTCATGCTCGCCGAACTCTTCATCGAGGCCGGCCTGCCCCCGGGCATCTTCAACGTCGTCAACGGCGACAAGGAAGCGGTGGACGCGGTCCTCGACGATGAGGACATCAAGGCTGTCGGATTCGTCGGCTCCACGTCCATCGCCGAATACGTCTATGCGCGCGGCTGCGCGGCCGGCAAGCGCGTGCAGTGCTTCGGCGGCGCCAAGAACCACATGATCATCATGCCGGATGCCGACATGGACCAGGCCGCCGACGCCCTGATCGGCGCCGGCTATGGCTCGGCCGGCGAGCGCTGCATGGCGATCTCGGTGGCCGTGCCGGTTGGCGAGGATGCCGCCAACCGCCTGATGGACAAGCTGGTGCCGCGCGTCGAGGCCCTGAAGATCGGCCCCTCCACCGCGGCCGACGTCGATTTCGGACCGCTCGTCACCGCCCAGGCGCTGGAGCGCGTGAAGGGCTATGTCGACATCGGCGTGAAGGAAGGCGCCAAGCTCGTCGTCGACGGCCGCGGCTTCAAGATGCAGGGCTACGAGAACGGCTACTACATGGGTGGCTGCCTGTTCGACGACGTGAAGCCCGAGATGAAGATCTACAAGGAAGAGATCTTCGGGCCGGTGCTGTCGGTGGTGCGCGCCAAGAACTACGAGGAGGCGCTGCGGCTGCCGAACGAGCACGAATACGGCAACGGCGTCGCCATCTTCACCCGTGACGGCGACGCTGCGCGCGACTTCGCCGCCCGCGTCCAGGTCGGCATGGTCGGCATCAACGTGCCGATCCCGGTGCCGATCGCCTACTACACCTTCGGCGGCTGGAAGGGTTCGGCCTTCGGCGATTTGAACCAGCACGGGCCCGACGCCTTCCGGTTCTACACCAAGACCAAGACGATCACCTCGCGCTGGCCGTCGGGCATCAAGGATGGCGCGGAGTTCGTCATCCCGACGATGAACTGACGGAGCAGCGTCCGAACCCCGAAAGGCCGGCCTCGCGCCGGCCTTTTTGCGTCGGTTCCTTCCCGCCGCGTTACGTCGTGTCAAAGATTCGTGATGGAACGTCGCATGCCAGCAGATGCTTGATTTCGCGAAACGAAGGAATTCCGCGTTGAACGGATTTCGAGAGGTGCAGCAGCGCTAGCCGGCCCCTGGGGCCGCTTTGTGCTGCGGCCAAGGAGACGGACCATGAGGAAGATCGCCATTGCCATCGCCGCTGCCGCTTCGCTTGGTGCCGGCGCGCTGATTGCGACAGCCGAGGCCCAGATGCAGCCCGAACTGGGCGCGGAGGCGATGCCCGGCACCGTGTGCGGCAGCCGCAACGAGATGGTTAAGGCGCTGCACGATCAGTTCCGGGAAGAGGCGCAGGCGGTCGGCGTGGTCGACAAGGACGCCGTCATCGAGGTGTTCGTTTCGCATACCGGCACCTGGACCATCCTGGCAACGGGCACCGACGGCAATTCGTGCCTCGTGGCGTCCGGCGACGGCTGGGACAGCCAGCGCGTCATCATCGGCGTCGACGCCTAAAAACCAATCTGCCGACCTGAGAACTTTTCGCCCCGCTCATGGCGGGGCGTTTGCATTCATGATCTTGCCGCGGCCTCGGCGTTCGCCACCAGCAGGTCGAGCAGGTCGGCGGCCTGCTTGCCCGCGCCGTCCTCGTCCCCGTCCAGGATCGCGCGGATCATGAGCACATGGCCGAGGGCGGCATCCGCCAGCCCAGAATCGGCCTGGTAGCGGAACCAGAACCTGCGGCTGTGGGTCTGGAGCGGCGCGGCCAGTCGCGCGGCGAACGGATTGTCGGCGGCTGACGCGATCGCTTCGTCCAGCGCCTTGTCGGCTTCCAGGAACGAGACCACGTTGCCGGTGACCACCGCCTTCTGCATCGACAGCGCGCATTCGTTGAACGCGGCCGCTGCCGCGTCGGTCGCCAGCCGCGCGGCCGAGCGCGCCAGGATGACCTCGACGCCGCGGCGCGCATCGAGGACACGGCGCCAGTCTGCCGCATGCAGGGGCGCGACCGCGATGCCGGCGCGCGGGCGCACTTCCAGGAGGCCCTCCCAGGCCAGCCGCTGGATCGCCTCGCGAACCGGTGTCCGCCCAAGCCCCACGCGCTCCACCAGCGCGCCCTCGGTGGCGATGCTGCCCGGCGCGAGCTCCAGCGTCACGATGAGCCGTTCCAGCGAACGATAGGCGCGCGCAGTCGCCGCTTCCTGCACTTCCATTCCAGTGCTCCTGATATGCGACAGATATATCAGGGGCGAAACGCGCTTGACAATCGTTGTCGATCACAGATATATCAGTGATATATCAGATCAGGAGGCCATCATGTGGTCAGGCGTTCTTCCGGCGGTCACCACCAAGTTCACGGCTGACGACCGGCTCGACCATGCCGAGATGGAGCGCTGCTTCGGGCTGCAGATGGATGCCGGCTGCGACGGGATCATCGTCTGCGGCTCGCTGGGCGAGGGGCCAATGCTCAGCCATGACGAGAAGCTCGAGGTCTTTGCCACCGCGCGAAAGATTGCGGGCACCCGGCCGGTGCTGATGACCATCAACGAGGCTGCGACCCGCGACGGCGCCGCGCTGGCGCGGCGTGCTGCCAAGGCCGGCGCCGACGGGCTCATGGTCGTGCCGTCCCCGATCTACCACACCAATCCGGAAGAGACGGTCGCCACCCTCAAGGCCGTGGCGCAGGCCGGCGGCCTTCCGGTCATGATCTACTCCAACCGGCTGGCCTACCGCGTCGACGTCACCGTCGATGTCATGGCCGAGCTCGCCTCTGACGACCTGTTCGTCGCGGTGAAGGAATCCTCGGACGATATCCGCCGCACAACCGAAATCTTCAATGTGTTCGGCGACCGCTTTGCCGTGCTGACCGGCGTCGACAATCTGGCATTCGAAGCGCTGTCCGTGGGCGCGGTCGGCTGGGTCGCCGGTCTGGTGACGGCCTTCCCCAAGGAAACCGTCGCGATCTACCGGCTGATGCAGGCTGGGCGGCGCGAGGAGGCCCTCGCCATCTACCGCTGGTTCCGCCCGCTCCACGACCACGACGTGTCGACCTACCTGGTCCAGAACATCAAGCTCGCGGAGGTCCACGCAATCGGTTCCAACGATCGCGTGCGCATGCCCCGCCTTCCGCTTTCCGGCGCGCGGCGGGCGCAGGTGGAGAAGGTCATCACCGACGCGCTTTCGACGCGCCCTGTGCTTCCCGCGATCTGAGCCGTCGAGGGGAGACGCGCGGATGAAACGCGGCCCGGTCATCATCGTCGGCGCAGGCATCGTCGGGGTATGCGCAGCCGCGCACCTCGCCGAGGCCGGCTACCAGGTGACGGTGATCGATCGGACCGGCGTCGTGGAGGAAACGAGCTCCGGCAATGCCTCAGCGCTTGCCTTCTCCGATGTGCTGCCGCTCGCCCAGAAGGGCATGATCCGGAACCTGCCGCGCTGGCTGCGCGACCCGCTTGGTCCGCTGTCGGTGCCGCCGGCCTATCTGCCGAAACTCGCCCCCTGGCTGTGGCGATTCTGGCGCGCCGGGTCACCCGGTCGCCATGACGCCAGTCTTGCCGCGCAGGCGGGGCTCATGCGCCTGGCCGAGGCGGAATGGACCTCCCTGCTGGAGCGCTCCGGCACGCGTTCGATGCTGCGCGAGGACGGCTCGCTGGAACTCTACGAAAGCGAGCAGGAGTTCCGCGCATCGCTCACAGGCTGGGCGGCGCGCGATCGCTTCGGCATTGCCTACCGCCACGTCGCCGGCGAAGAGCTGGCATCGCTGCAGCCGGGGCTGTCATCGACCTTCGTGAAGGGCACCTTCGTCCCCGGATGGAAGACGGTGTCCGACCCCAGGCTCCTCGGCAAGGAGGTATGGGCCCATGCCGAGAGGCTGGGCGCACGCTTCGTCCCCGGAACCGTAGAGAAGGTTTCGGCAGGCCCGGCCGAGCCGGGCGCCAGCGTGCGTCTCGCAGACGGCTCGACGCACAGCGGGCTCGCCCTCGTCATCTGCGCCGGCGCATGGTCGCATCGGCTGGCCCGCCAGCTTGGCGACAGCGTGCCGCTCGAGACGGAGAGGGGCTACAACACGACGCTGCCGGCTGGTGCCTTCGACGTACGCCGGCAACTCATCTTCTCAGGCCATGGCTTCGTCATCACCCCGCTTTCAACCGGCATCCGCGTCGGCGGCGCCGTTGAACTCGGCGGGCTCGACCTGCCCCCCAACTATGCACGGTCGAAGGCGATGCTGGCGAAGGCGGCGCGGTTCCTGCCCGGTCTCGATACCGAAGGTGGCCGCGAATGGATGGGCTACCGGCCTTCGCTGCCGGATTCACTTCCGGTGATCGGGCGGGCCTCCTCCAGCCCCAGTGTCGTCTATGCCTTCGGTCACGGTCATCTCGGCCTGACGCAGGCCGCAGCAACCGGCCGCCTTGTCCGCGCGCTGGTTTCGCGCGAGGAAATGCCCATCGACATCGGCCCGTTCAGGGCGGACAGGTTCTGACATGCGGCACACCTTTTCCTGCATAGACGGCCACACCTGCGGCAACCCTGTGCGCCTGGTCACGGGCGGCGCGCCGCGGCTTGAAGGCGCCACGATGATCGAGAAGCGCGCCCATTTCGAGCGCGAGTATGACTGGATCCGAACCGGGCTGATGTTCGAGCCCCGCGGACACGACATGATGTCGGGTTCGTTCCTGTATCCGCCGACGACGGACGACGGCGACGTCGCGATCCTGTTCATCGAAACCTCCGGATGCCTGGCCATGTGCGGCCACGGCACGATCGGCACGATCACCTTCGCGGTCGAGAACGGGCTAGTGAAGGGCAGGCAGTCGGGCCGGCTGAAGCTCGATGTGCCGGCCGGCCGCGTGGTCGCGGAATACCGCATGGAGGGCGAATATGTGGAGGAGGTGCGCATTACAAACGTGCCCTCCTTCCTGCACTCGGAAGGGCTTGAGGTCGATTGTCCGCGCCTTGGTCCGATCAGGGTCGACGTCGCCTATGGCGGGAATTTCTACGCCATCGTTGAGCCGCAGCCGAACTACCGAGACATGGCCGACTTCACCGCCGGCGATCTCGTTTCCATGAGCCCCGAACTGCGACGCCGGCTGAACGAGCGGTACGAGTTCGTACATCCGGAGCAGCCCGCGATTCGCGGACTGTCGCACATCCTCTGGACCGGCGACCCGACCGTAGCCGGCGCCCACGCCCGCAATGCGGTGTTCTACGGCGACAAGGCGATCGACCGCTCTCCATGCGGCACCGGTACCTCGGCGCGCATGGCGCAGCTTGCCGCGAAGGGCCATCTCAAGGTTGGGGACGCCTTCGTGCACGAATCAATCATCGGCTCGCTCTTCAGCGGCAGGGTGGAGCGCTCAGCACGCGTCGGAAACCGCGACGGAATTGTTCCCTCCATCGGCGGCTGGGCGCGGCAGACGGGCCACAACACGATCTTCATCGATGACCGCGATCCGTTCGCCCATGGCTTCGTGGTGAAGTGAACCATCGGATGCCGCGAACTGATGATCATGAAATGGTTGCAGCGCAACATGATGCGGGACAGCAGCAATCCACTCGCCTATAAGTGGCGGCTGGAACAACATGACATTGCACGGAGCCGCTGCTAGCTTCGTGCAAGAAATTCCGGCCAGGCGAGGCCAAGAGCGACGCATGCAGGTCCTGCCGGACCAGCAAAACGACGTCGCCACCATCGCCGGAGCCGGAGGGGAACAGGTACTGGTGGCGCCGCCCTGCAGGGCGCAGGCGTCCGAGGGGAGAGTCCATGGAGTATTTCTTGCAGCAGCTCATCAACGGGCTGACGCTGGGATCCATCTACGGCCTGATCGCCATCGGCTACACGATGGTCTACGGCATCATAGGCATGATCAACTTCGCCCATGGCGACATCTTCATGATCGGGTCGTTCATCGCGCTGTCGGTGTTCCTGATCCTGACGTCGGTCCTGGGTTTCGCCTTCCTGCCGGTGGTGCTGCTGATCGTTCTCATCATCGCGATGCTGTTCACGGCAGCGTGGGGGTGGACGGTGGAGCGGGTCGCATACCGGCCGCTGCGTGGCTCTTTCCGGCTGGCGCCGCTGATCACCGCCATTGGCATGTCTATCGTGCTTCAGAACTTCGTGCAGATCACCCAGGGCGCGCGCGTCAAGCCGCTGCCGCCGCAGATCCAGGGCGGCATCACGCTGATGCAGGGATCGACGGAGAGCGGCACCATCGTCGTGCAGCTTTCCTACATGCAGATGATCATCATCATCACGACGCTTGTGCTGATGACCGGCTTCACGCTGATCATCAACCGCACGGCGCTCGGTCGTGCGCAGCGCGCCTGCGAGCAGGATCGCAAGATGGCCGCGCTGCTCGGCGTCAATGTCGACCGCACCATCTCGCTGACCTTCGTGATGGGCGCATCGCTCGCCGCAGTGGCCGGCCTGATGTTCCTGCTTCTCTATGGTGTCATCGACTTCTACATCGGCTTCCTCGCCGGGGTTAAGGCCTTCACGGCAGCCGTGCTCGGCGGCATCGGTTCGCTGCCCGGCGCCATGCTCGGCGGCCTACTCATCGGCCTGATCGAGGTGTTCTGGTCGGGCTATTTCACCATCGAGTACAAGGATGTGGCCGCCTTCTCGATCCTTGCGATCGTGTTGATCTTCCTGCCCTCCGGGCTGCTCGGACGGCCGGAAGTGGAGAAGGTGTGATGGCGACCACGGCACCTTCGGCACAGACCCACCCCGTCGGCGCTCAGCGAGAGCGCGAGCGGCGCGCCAACGAGCCGCTGCGCGCGCAGGGCGGCGGTATCGACCTCGCCGCCTCGCTCAAGGATGCGGCCATCGCGGCCTTCCTCGCGGCCGTGCTCGGCTTCTTCTTCCTGGCGCTGCGCACAGACATTGCTCCTGGCGGGCTGGCGATCACCACGCGCTGGACGCTCTGGTTCTCGGCCATCGCCATCGTCTTCGCCGTGCGGCTCGCGCTCAACCTCTTCGTCTGGAAGACCGACAGGCCGGTCACGCGTATGTTCTCAGGCGCCGGCGCGAGCCTGCCGACCATACCGGGGCTCGGCCGCTACCTCTCGATCGCGCTGTTCCTCGTCGCGGCGACGCTGCCCTTCATCATCACGACGTTCTTCGCGCCGCAGCAGCGACAGCTCATCGATCTGGCGATCCTGATCATGACCTACATCATGCTCGGCTGGGGGCTGAACATCGTCGTCGGCCTCGCCGGGCTCCTCGACCTCGGCTACGTCGCGTTCTACGCGGTCGGCGCGTACTCCTTCGCGCTGCTGTCCACCCATTTCGATGAGATCGGCTTCTGGACCGCGCTGCCGCTCGCCGGCATCCTCGCAGCCTTCTGGGGACTGATACTCGGCTTCCCGGTGCTGCGCCTGCGCGGCGACTACCTTGCGATCGTGACGCTCGCCTTCGGCGAGATCATCCGCGTCGTCCTGCTCAACTGGTATGACTTCACCGGCGGGCCGAACGGCATCTCCGGCATCCCGAAGCCGACCTTCTTTGGCTACGAGTTCGAGCGTGGCGAGAACGGCGTCGCCGCACTTCTCGGCATCCCGTTCTCGACGATCCACCGCTTCATCTACCTCTATTACATCATCTTCATCCTCGCGATCATCACCAGCATCGTGACGATCAGGCTCAGGCGGCTGCCGATCGGCCGCGCCTGGGAAGCGTTGCGCGAGGACGAGATCGCCTGTCGCTCGCTTGGCATCAACACGACCAACACCAAGCTCACGGCGTTCGCGATCGGGGCGATGTTCGGCGGTTTCGCCGGCTCGTTCTTCGCCACGCGCCAGGGCTTTGTTTCGCCCGAAAGCTTCACCTTCCTGGAATCGGCGATCATCCTCGCCATCGTCGTGCTAGGCGGCCTCGGCTCGCAGCTCGGCGTGGTTTTCGCCTCGGTGGTGATGATCGGCGGCATCGAGATGCTGCGCAATATCGGCTGGCTGTCCTACATCTTCGGGCCGGGCTTCGATCCCGTGCAGTACCGCATGCTGATCTTCGGACTTGCGATGGTCGCCATCATGGTTTGGAG
>JAEZBF010000190.1 GCA_023427545.1 Pseudomonadota bacterium | reverse complement strand
TCCTTAGCCTGCGAGACCAGCGGCTCGGCCGCCTCGCGGATGCGCGTCTTGACCTCGTCCGAGGTCTCACCGAGGAGTTCGTTCTCCTTGGACGTGACCGGAAGGGCGGCGCCCAGTGCCGCACCGGCGGCAAACGCGAGCGCAGCCCCGATCAGCGGCTGGTCGGCAAGGAACTGCATCGCGGTGCCCTGCATATCCATCGCCTGGTGACGAAGGTCGTCGGCACGGTGACGCATATCCCTGGCGCGGTCGCGCAGGTCGTGGGCGCGGTGTGACAAGCCTTCGCGCATACCCGACATCCGCTCACGTGCCTGGCCCATGCCGTCGCCCACCGCGTGGCGGGCACCCGAAAGCTGCTCGCCGGCACCACGGATTGCATCACGGGCATGACCCATGGCGTCACCGGCCGCAGCGGCAGCGCCGGAGACCGTGTCTGCGATCCCGTGGCCCACGTCCGAGACCTTGCTGCCGACGCCCGAGAGCTTGTCGCCGACACCGGACAGCTTGTCGCCGACACCCGAGGCCCAGTTCCGGTCGGAACCATTCTCGCCGGCATAGTAGTCGTCGTCGTAGTCGATGCCGGTATTCACGCCGTCATAGTAGGGCGGGTGGTAGTTGGCACTGGTGCGGGCGCGATAGCCCTTGTTACGGCCGACCGAGTGCATCGGGTTCTTGCCCGACATCAGCCACAGCAGGCTGACGCCCAGCAGCGCCACGGGGAGCGGGTTGGCCATCATCGACTTGCCCATGTTCTGGGCGAAATCGCCGGCGCCGCCCTTGGTGTAGCTCATCAGCTGGTCGACGATCTGTCCGGGCGAGAGCCGGTCCTGAAGCTCGTCGATCGTGTCTGAGAGGCGTTCGCGCTGCATCTCGACCTCGCGCTCGAGTTCGGCAGCGGTCTTGTGGTCGTTGCTAGCCATTGACTTTCTCCTTGAGAACGCCGGCATCGCGAGAGACCGAGTGAGCGGTCTTCTCGAGCCAGAGGTTTTCCGCCTTCAGGGAATCGATCCCGCGCTTGACGAAGACGTAGGCGACGATCGCGACCACGACGCCGATGATCACGGCGCTGAGGGCATTCGCCCCGGGGTCAGTCATCCCCATGGTGTTGACGAAGAGGGCTGCGAGCCCGGAGACCGCGGCCTGCAGGAGCACGCCGATGGCGCCGAGCGCGAGAACCGCGCCGACGAGGATCGCGACGATACCCTGGATGGCCTTGCCGACGCTCTCCTGAGCTTCGGCCTTGGCCAGCTGCACTTCCTTGCGGAAGAGCATGGATATATCGCGCGACAGCCCACCGACGAGGTCGGAGAGGGAGCGCTGTTCACCCAGGGTGGACATCAGATGGTCCCTCCTTCGCTGTCACGAGTGGAGTTCCACTGGCCGTTGCCATTGCCCGAGCCATAGCTGCTGGAGCCGGTGCTGCCGCCGACGCCGCTGCTACCCGCGCTGGAGCTGCCGCTGCCATAACCACCGACCCCGCTGGAGCCGCTGCCAGGGGTGCCGCTACCGTAGTTGCCGGTGCCGCTCGTGCCGCTGCTGCCGTAGCCGCTGCCGCCGGAGCTGCTGCCATAACCACCGGTGCCGCCCGTACCACTGCTGCCATAGCCGCTGCCGCTGGTACCGCTGCCCGACGTGGGATTGTCGCCCCAGGCCGAACCCGTGCCATAGCTGCCTTCACCCTGTCCGCTGCTCCAGGGCTCGCGGATTTCCGGAGCGCCGCTGCGATCGGATGCCCAGTTGTTCTGGTCCGTCTCGGTGCCCCAGTCGTCGTCATAGGCGGAGCGGGACGACCTCGCCGACGCGACGGCGAAGCGGCTGGCGAGGAAGCCCAGCACGGCCGCGCCGCCGATGAACATCGCGGGCTGGCGGCGGGCGAAGTTGCCGACCATGCCGAATAGTTCGTCCACGCCTTTGTCGCGCAGTGTGCTCGACATCGACTGCACGCCGCCGGCGAGCTGGCGGGCGTAGCCGGCGAACATCGCCTGGTTGGAGCTCTCGAGCTCGTCGGCCGCCTTGTTGAGGACGTTGGCGAGGCTGTCGACCTGTTCGGCCACCTTGCCCTTGTTCTCGTCGGCGAACGAGCGCGCGCGATCGGCCGCTTCACCGGCGATCTTGCTGGCTTCGCTGGTCAGGTCGGCGGCGGCCGACTTGACGGTTTCGCTTGCAGTGTGAGCCGCCTTGCGGGCTTCTTCGCTCACCTTGTGGGTGGCTGCCTCAAGGGTTTCGGACGCTCGATCCTTCATCCCGTTGCCGGAAGCTGAACTCCCGGTGGATTCATTGATGCTGCTCATTGTCAGGTCCTCGGATTCTGCGGGCTGCTGGCACAGCCGTTACCGGGAAACGCCAGGGGTCCGGGGTGCCGAGAGCGGCCTTGTGGCCAAGTCCGAACGGCACGATCCGGGTCGCTGCGGCAACGTGGTCGCGGAGCGATTGGTTCCTGTCGCGCAGGGGTATCCGATGGAATTGATGCCAGGACTTAGCCGCGCACGCGCGGCAAGCTGATCACCAGCTGACGTCCAGCCGGGCGAGACCGTGAAAATGGTAGACGTTCTTGGCCTCTGGCGGCGCGCTCAGCCGAAGTTTAGGAAGGCGTGCGAACAGCGTGCTCATAGCCACCTGCAGCTCGATCCGGGCGAGCGGCGCGCCGATGCAGAAATGGATGCCGGCGCCGAAGCTGACGTTGGCATTGTTCTGGCGGAAGGGGTTGAACCGGCCCGGCTCTGTAAAGCGGGTAGGATCGCGGTTCGCAGCGCCGAGCATCAACCCGATCACCTCGCCCTTACGGAAGCTCATGCCGTTGTCGAGCGTAACGTCGGACAGCGCGTAGCGCGTAAACATGTGGAGCGGCGCATCGTAGCGCAGGCATTCCTCGACCGTCGCCGCGGTCTGCGCGTCGTCGGCAAACAGCGCTGCCGGCTCAATGCCGCTCCTCAGGATTGCGGCGACGCCGTTGCCGGTCGTGTGCACCGTCGCCTCGTGGCCGGCGTTGAGCAGCAGGATGGTGGTCGAGACCACCTCGTCGTCGCTCAGCTTCTGCCCATCGGCAGGGTCGGCCGTCAGCATGTGCGTAATCAGGTCCTGCCGCGGCTGACGCCGGCGCTCTGCCATGACCTCGCGGATGTACGCCATGAACTCGAGCGCAGCCCGGTTGGCGTCGTCCTCGACGGCGCGTGTGACGCCGAACATGTACATGGCGACCATGCGGTTCGACCAATTGAGCAACTGCGGCGCCATTTCCGCCGGCAGGCCGATCATCTCGGCAATGACGATTGCGGGCAGGGGAGCCGCAAACGCCTTGAGCAGCTCGATCTCTCCCGCTTTCGCGAAGCCGTCGATGAGCCGGTTCGCGAGCTCGGCGATCCGCGGTCGCAACTGCTCGACGTTACGCGACACGAACGCACGGTTGACCAGGGTCCGCAGCCTGGTATGCGCCGGCGGCTCAAGGCTCAGCAGCGAATATTTCTCCGTTTGATCGAACGCGGCGACATGCGGCTTCGGCTCGGGCAGCCCCAGCTCCTTCCGCGTCGCGACATGCAGGATCTGGCGGCCGAACCGCTTGTCCCGCAGCAGCGCGTTGACCTCGGCAAAGCCGGTAAAGCACCAGTGCCCATACTCCTCCCAGAAGAACGTAGGGCACTGCGCATGAAGCGCTGCGTAGAAGGCGTACGGGTCCGAGTAGAACGCCGGATCGCGCGGCCTCGCGCTAGCGCGGTGCGTGGTGGCGTCGATGGTGAAAGGGGGCGTATCGAGCATGCCCGAGTTAACGCCCGGCGCGATGGAACTCGCAAGCGGCGGCTTCACGCACTATACTGATACATTCGCATAGGAGAATGCCATGTCCCAGCACGCGCCGATCGCGATTGGGAACGAGACGAAGCGACTGCTCGATCGCGCCGTGAAGATTGCGGGCGGCGATCCCGAGCTGCATCTCAAGAGAGCCATTGAGCGGTATCTCGAAGACCTCGAGGACATCCGGGCTGCCGACGAGGTCTTGCGCGAGCGCGCGCGTACCGGTGGTGCGGGAACGGTGACACTCGACCAGCTGGGCGCAGAGCTTGGCCTGGACGATTGAGATCGATCCGCGTGCACAGCGGCAGTTCCGTAAGCTCGATCCCACAGTCGCCAAACGCATCCGGCGCTTCCTCGGCGACCGCGTTGGCGAGCGTGACGACCCGCGCCAGATCGGCGAAGCCTTGGAGGGTTCTGAACTCGGCCATCTTTGGCGCTATCGTGTCGGCGACTACAGGGTGATTTGCGACATCCAGGACCAGCGAGTCGTTGTGCTGGTCCTCTCAGTGGGACACCGCGGTGACATCTACAGATAGCTCCAACACTTCCGATCTGACGCTCGAGCAGGCGATGGACAATGTCTACGCCTCGATCAAGGACGATAATCGCGACCTCGACCAGCACATCGCGGCTCTCAAGGGCGCCCTGGCGCGGGCGGGGCTCAAGGAGGCCGTGTTCGATCCCAAGCGGCTGGCGCAGAACAACCGGCAGGGCCGCAAGCTGATGCAATCCTACTTCCGCAAGCGCGGCGTCGAAGTGGCGTTCGCCAGCGCGTAGGGACTTGATCGGGCAGGGCGGCGGCGCAGCATTGAAGGCTGCCACACCAACGCCTATCTCTCGCTTTACCGGCGGTTAAGCCGGCACCGTCTCAGATCGGCCAGTCGCGCCGATTCGTTTTTCTCCACGCACAACAGGGGCAGGGCAATGAGAGATCCCATCGACACCTACATGAATACGCTCGTCCCCATGGTGGTCGAGCAGACCAATCGCGGCGAGCGCGCGTTCGATATCTATTCGCGCCTGCTCAAGGAGCGCATCATCTTCGTGACCGGCCCGATCGAGGACAACGTTGCCTCGCTGATCGTGGCGCAGCTGCTGTTCCTCGAATCCGAGAATCCCAAGAAGGAAATCTCGATGTACATCAACTCCCCCGGCGGAGTGGTGACCTCGGGCCTGGGGATCTACGACACCATGCAGTTCATCCGCCCCGCGGTCGCGACGCTCTGCGTCGGCCAGGCGGCTTCGATGGGCTCCCTGCTGCTGACCGCCGGCGAGGCCGGGATGCGCGCTGCGCTCCCAAATGCCCGCGTGCTCCTGCACCAGCCGTCGGGCGGCTTCCAGGGCCAGGCCACGCACATCGAGCGGCACGCCGAGGACATCGTCAAGCTCAAGCGCCGGCTCAATGAAATCTACGTCAAGCACACCGGCCAGGACTACGAGACGATCGAGAAGACGCTGGACCGCGACTACATGATGAGCGCCCAGCAAGCCAAGGATTTCGGCCTCGTCGACCAGGTGCTCGACAAGCGGCCTACACCCGAAGCGCTAGCAGCCTAGTCCCGTTAACGGCGTTTGAAATGGACACGGGAGTGTGACCCTCCTGTAATTGCGACCCCGTGGGCGGGTCAGTAAGCTCAGCCCACATTACGTTTTCATTAGGCGTCGTCGGCTAGCGTTGATGCCGGACGACATAAGGGAGCGGATGCTCCCGGGAGTGACGAATGTCGAAAGACACCGCTGGCGGCGAAAGCAGCAAGAACACCCTCTACTGCTCGTTCTGCGGCAAGAGCCAGCACGAAGTCCGCAAGCTCATTGCCGGCCCGACCGTCTTCATCTGCGATGAGTGCGTCGAGCTGTGCATGGACATCATCCGCGAGGAAAACAAAACCTCGATGGTGAAGTCCAACGATGGCGTGCCGACGCCGCAGGAAATCTGCAAGGTGCTCGACGACTACGTCATCGGTCAGTTCCGCGCCAAGCGCGTGCTCTCGGTGGCGGTGCACAATCACTATAAGCGCCTGCACCACGCCCAGAAGAACC
Source organism: Pseudomonadota bacterium (assembly GCA_023427545.1). GTDB lineage: Bacteria > Pseudomonadota > Alphaproteobacteria > Rhizobiales > Devosiaceae > JAEZBF01. Next base: position 3,787 of record JAEZBF010000190.1, on the reverse strand, counting down.
AGGACGTCGAGCTCTCCAAGTCCAACATCCTGCTGGTCGGCCCGACCGGTACCGGCAAGACGCTGCTGGCCCAGACGCTCGCGCGCATCCTCGATGTGCCGTTCACGATGGCCGATGCGACGACCCTGACCGAAGCCGGCTATGTCGGCGAGGACGTCGAGAACATCATCCTCAAGCTGCTCCAGGCCGCCGACTACAACGTCGAGAAGGCCCAGCGCGGCATTGTCTACATCGACGAAGTCGACAAGATCAGCCGCAAGTCGGACAATCCCTCGATCACCCGCGACGTCAGCGGCGAGGGCGTCCAGCAGGCGCTGCTCAAGATCATGGAAGGCACCGTTGCTTCGGTGCCTCCCCAGGGTGGTCGCAAGCACCCGCAGCAGGACTTCCTGCAGGTCGACACCACGAATATCCTCTTCATCTGCGGCGGCGCGTTCGCCGGGCTGGAGCGGATCATCGCGGCGCGCGGCGAAGGTTCGGGCATCGGCTTCTCGGCCACGGTCAAGGACCCGCGCGATCGCCGCGTCGGCGACGTGCTCAAGGACGTGCAGCCCGAGGACCTGGTCAAGTTCGGCCTCATCCCCGAGTTCATCGGCCGTCTGCCGGTGATCGCCACGCTCGAGGATCTCGACGAGGCCGCGCTGATGGAAATCCTCACCGCGCCCAAGAACGCGCTCGTCCGCCAGTACCAGCGGCTGTTCGCGATGGAAGACGTCGAACTGACGTTCCACGAGGACGCGCTCAAGGCGATCGCCAAGCATGCGATCGAGCGGAAAACCGGCGCCCGTGGTCTGCGGTCGATCATGGAGGGCATCCTCCTCGACACCATGTACGACCTGCCCTCGCTCGACGGCGTCGAAGAGGTGGTGATCTCCGAGGAAGTGGTGAACGGCAGGGATGCCCGGCCGCTCTACATCTACTCGGAGCGCAAGAAGGAAGAGGCGCTTTCGACCAGCGCCTGACCGGACCGAGCCGGAAGAATGAACAAAGCGCCGGGGCAATTGCTCCGGCGCTTTTGTTCTGACCCGCAGGTTGACAGTCGGCGGTCTGTGGGCAACCCTTACATCATGATGATGATCCGGCACTTCACTAACGCGGTGTTCCGCACCGCCTGAACCCCGACCGGCCCTTGGTCGGGCAGGCGGCGCTGCGCACGCGGCGCCAAGGTTCATTGCGGGCGTGTGGCCTGAGCGGTCCGCCCGCGAGCGAAAGCAGCATGCATCATGGGTTCTCTTCATTCACCCGGCGGGCTCAGCCCCGCCGAGATCGACCAATTCATCACCGACGGCTACGTCGCCATCCCCAAGGCCTTCTCACGCGAGGATGCGCTGGAGGCTCAACGCATCCTCTGGGCGGCAACCGGGTGCGATCCGGACGATCCGTCCACCTTGACCAAGCCGGTCATCCGTTTGGGCGAGTTCGGCCAGCCGCCTTTTGCCCGCGCCGTTGACAACCCGGTGCTTCACCGCGCCTTCGACCAGCTGGTGGGCGAGGGCCGCTGGCTGCCGCGCCGTAGCCTCGGCACCTTCCCGCTTCGTTTCCCGTCGGAAGCCGAGCCGGGCGACGATGGCTGGCATATCGACGTGAGCTTCGCCGCGCCGGGCGACGACGCCGCCAACTTCTTCAACTGGCGGGCGAACTGGCGCAGCAAGGGCAGGGCGCTGCTGATGCTGTTCCTGTTCTCCGACGTGGGAGAGGACGACGCTCCGACCCGCATCCGGGTCGGCTCGCATCGCGACGTGGCGCGGCAGCTCAGGCCGCATGGCGACGCCGGCCTCAAGCTTCTCGAGATCGACTACGGCGCCACCGCGCAGCGGCCCCAAGCGCTCGCGACGGGCGACGCCGGCACGGTCTATCTCTGCCACCCGTTCCTCGTGCACGCCGCGCAGAAGCATCGCGGCACTCGCCCCAAGTTCATGGCGCAGCCGCCGCTGCTCCCGAGGGGCGAACTGAACCTCGAGCCCGCTGGCGAGCACACACCGCTCGAGCGCTCCATCCTCCAGGCCTTGGAGTGAGCCGCGAAGGGCGCCAGGGAAAACTCCGGCGCCCTTCGTCAACACGGGGCCGGCGCTCTCCCGTCAACTGCCGCCGATCGGCCACTATTGAGGTGGAACAGGCTGGCCTATGCGGCCGCCGCGCTTGACTTGTAAGGCGACGCAGCGACCTTATTTATAGTGCGGACCCGGCCCGCAGTGCATGGTGGGCGGTGTCCGGATGGACGCGCACCAGACTTCCTCCCCAGGCGCGTCCTTGGAAAGGAATTGATATGCCGGACGTCAAAGAGAGCGGCGACTTCGACCGGAACAAGGTCTACCCGGTCCTGCCGCTGCGTGACATCGTCGTTTTCCCGGGGATGATCGTGCCCCTGTTCGTGGGCCGCGAGAAATCCGTGAAGGCCCTCGAAGAGGTCATGCGCGACGACAAGCACATCCTTGTCGTGACGCAGAAGAACGCGCAGGACGACGATCCCACCCCAGAACAGATTTACCAGACCGGCACGGTCGCTTCCGTGCTGCAGCTGCTCAAGCTGCCCGACGGCACCGTCAAGGTGCTGGTCGAGGGTGTCGCTCGCGCAACCATCGATCGCTACCTCCAGACGCAGGACTATTTCGAGGCCGAAGCCACCGTGCTGGTCGAGCCCGATGGCGATGCGACCGAGGTCGAGGCGCTGGCCCGCTCGGCCCAGACGGAGTTTGAAAACTACGTCAAGCTGAACAAGAAGATCTCCGCCGAAGTGGTTGCCGCGGTCAGCCAGATCGACAACCACAGCAAGCTCGCCGACACCATCGCGAGCCACCTCGTTGTCAAGATCGCCGACAAGGAAGACCTGCTCGCGACCACCTCGGTCGCCGAGCGGCTGCAGAAGATCCTCGGCCTCATGGAGGGCGAGATCGGTGTGCTGCAGGTGGAAAAGCGCATCCGCTCGCGCGTCAAGCGCCAGATGGAGAAGACCCAGCGCGAGTACTACCTCAACGAGCAGATGAAGGCGATCCAGCGCGAGCTGGGCGACGGCGAGGAAGGCTCCAACGAGCTTCAGGAGCTCGAGGACCGGATCAAAAAGACCAAGCTCACCAAGGAGGCCCGCACCAAGGCCGAAGGCGAGCTGCGCAAGCTCAAGCAGATGAGCCCGATGTCGGCGGAAGCCACCGTCGTGCGCAACTACCTCGATTGGCTGCTCTCGCTGCCGTGGGGCAAGAAGAGCAAGGTCAAGCGCGACCTCAACTATGCACAGGCGGTGCTGGACGAGGACCACTACGGCCTCGAGAAGGTCAAGGAGCGGATCGTCGAGTACCTCGCCGTGCAGGCGCGGACCGGCAAGCTCAAGGGCCCGATCCTCTGCCTCGTCGGTCCTCCCGGCGTGGGCAAGACCTCGCTCGGCAAGTCGATCGCCAAGGCGACGGGCCGCGAGTTCATCCGCATGTCGCTGGGCGGCGTGCGCGACGAGGCCGAGATCCGCGGCCACCGCCGGACCTACATCGGCTCGATGCCCGGCAAGGTCATCCAGTCGATGCGCAAGGCCGGCAAGTCCAACCCGCTCTTCCTGCTCGATGAGATCGACAAGATGGGCATGGACTTCCGTGGCGACCCGTCGTCGGCGCAGCTCGAAGTGCTCGACCCCGAGCAGAACAACACGTTCAACGACCAATACCTCGAGGTCGCCTACGACCTTTCGGACGTGATGTTCGTGACGACCTCGAACACGCTCAACATCCCGGCTCCCCTGATGGACCGGATGGAGATCATCCGCCTCAGCGGTTACACCGAGGAGGAGAAGTTCGAGATCGCC